>QMRZ01000197.1 GCA_003649495.1 Thermoprotei archaeon
CTACCTCGAGTCATCGTCACGCTGCACCCTGCTGCACATCAGGGTGGAGAACCCCGAGAACCCGCCCTGCGGCAGGAGGGGGTCTAAGAAGCTGTAAGCGGATGGATAGGGATATGTAGCCGCCGCGCCACTCTCTACCGGGGATGGTGGTGGGCGACCTCGAGTACTCAGTGCTGGTGGACGTGTACGAGAAGGTGGAGAGGACCACCAGCAGGACGGCCATGACTGAGCAGCTCGTGGCCCTCCTGAAGAGGACGCCAGTCGAGATAATAGACAAGGTCATATACCTGACGAAGGGCACGCTGGGGCCCGACTACGCGGCCCTCGAGCTCGGCGTCGCGGAGAAGCTGGCGCTCAGGGCTGTGGCGCAGGCCCTCGGGCTGAGCGTGAGGGAGGTGGAGGCCGTGTACAAGAAGCTGGGCGACGTGGGCTCGGCGGCTGAGGCCCTAATGGGGAGGGTGAAGCCAGCCTCCATACTCGACTTCCTGGGAGGCGCCGAGGCCAGCGTCTCCAGGCCCCTCACAGTCAGCAGGGTCTTCGACGCGCTAGTCAGGATCGCGAGGGCCTCTGGCCCCGGGGCCCAGGACTTGAAGATATCGACGCTCGTCGCCCTCCTGAAGGACGCGAAGCCGAGGGAGGCTAAGTACCTGCTGAGGACTGTGACCGGCAGGCTCAGGCTCGGGGTGGCGGACATGACGATCCTGGACGCCCTGACCATAGCGTTCACCGGCTCCAAGTCCGCCAGGCCCGTTGTGGAGAGGGCCTACAACGTCCACCCGGACCTCGGCTACATAGCCAAGGTGCTGGCGAGGGAGGGGCTTGAGGGGATTAAGCGGATAAGGGTGACGGTCGGGATACCAGTCAAGCCGATGCTTGCGGAGAGGCTGGGGGACCCGAGGGAGATCCTGGAGAAGCTGGGCGGCGCGTGTCTGGCCGAGTACAAGTACGATGGCGAGAGGGTCCAGGCCCACAAGAGGGGCGGCGACGTCGTGCTCTACAGCAGGAGGCTGGAGGACATCACGAGCCACTACCCCGACGTCGTTGAGATGGTGAGGAGCCACGTCAAGGCTGAGGAGGCGATACTGGAGGGCGAGATAGTCGCGATAAACCCCGATACGGGCGAGATGCTGCCCTTCCAGGAGCTGATGCACAGGAGGAGGAAGTACGAGATTGAGGAGGCGATGGAGAAGTACCCGGTATCAGTCTTCCTCTTCGACCTGCTGTACGTCGACGGGGAGAGCCTCATAGACAAGCCCCTGCCCGAGAGGAGGCGCAAGCTGGAGGAGGTCGTGGAGGAGACGGACAGGTTCAGGCTGGCCAAGTCCAGGCTCGTGAAGACTCCCGAGGAGCTGATGGGGTTCTTCGAGGAGGCGATAGCCGAGGGCTGTGAGGGGGTGATGTGCAAGTCCATAAGGTCTGACGCGATATATCAGATGGGGGCGAGGGGCTGGCTCTGGGTCAAGCTGAAGAGGGACTACAGGTACGAGATGACTGACACCGTGGACCTCGTGGTGGTGGGCGCCTTCTACGGGAGGGGGAAGAGGGCGGGCACCTACGGCGCCCTACTCATGGCGGCTTACAGCCCTGAGGAGGATGTGTTCAAGACTGTCTGCAAGGTGGGTAGCGGCTTCTCCGACGAGGACCTGGCCAAGCTGCCGCAGATGCTGGAGCCCTACAGGATAGACCATAAGCACCCGAGGGTCGTGTCGAAGATGGAGGCCGACGTCTGGTTCGTGCCCGCCGTGGTGCTGGAGATCATAGGCGCCGAGATCACGCTGAGCCCCATGCACACCTGCGCCCTCGGCAAGATAAGGCCCGGCGCGGGGCTCGCCATCAGGTTCCCGAGGTTCACCGGCAGGTACAGGTTCGACAAGTCGCCGGAGCAGGCCACCACGGAGCAGGAGCTCATCGAGATGTACAAGAGGCAGAAGAAGGTCAGGGTAGCGGCGTAAGAGCCGCCAATCACCTCGCATAAACTTGGCGTGTCGCGCACATGTATAGCTCGAGGACATTGGGTTACGCGTCTTAAATACGGTGTCAGTTGTGCCTTGTATCTACGTGCTCTCCCTCGCCTTCAATAGCTGCTAGAGCTTTCCTCAGCATCTCATTATCGAATTCCTCAAGGTCGTGGATTCGGATGGCGAGCGGTCCTCTCCTCAACTTGGACGCCTATGAGGGGAGGAGCGATAGCCTTAAAAGATCTATCCTACGAGAGCGGCATAGTAGCGGCACGTCGTGCCCTCATCAGCTCGATCATGGTGGTAAACACTACCACGTCAAAATGGATAATTGGCCCGCCAGCGGGCTGAGAGTGATGGTTTCGAGACCTGTGGGCAGGGGGAGGTGCCCCAAGTGTAGGCGTGAGGGCGTGGCGGTCGTCAAGGCAATCTCCGGGAGGAGGTACCTGTACTTCAGGCATGGCGACGAGTGGTGCTACGTAGGCCCCCTGAGGGGTGGCCTCCGCCTAGCGGGGCCCTACCTCGTCCTCACGGTTGCGGAGCCTCTAAGCAGTGAGCGGGCTGGGCGGTTCACAAGGGGGTGTGTGCTCGCGCTGGCGGCTCTCATGCTGGCCTCAGCATACCTGGTCACCATCATGAACACCCCTCCACGCGATCGCCAGGGCTGTGAAGATGGTAAACGCGATCATGAGCGCGAGCGCTAGGGCGTCACCGTAAGGGGCAGAGGGGCGGCGCTAGCCATGGTGAGCACATCCTCTGGGCAGGCATGCCATGCGGGCATGCCTCGCCTCCCCACGCTCTAGCTCGAGCGCCCTAGGACTCCCCCAGCCACTCGACGTACACATAAAGGACTTCTATCAGCTCCTCCAGCACAGCCTCTCGTCCAGCGCGTGAGTGTTGACGCCTAGCCTGGAGTACCCGGCCACGAGCACGCCCAGCGCGAAGGCGGTGCCCTCGCGGGGGCGGGGGCATTATTGGGCCGCGCAGCCCCCGCCGCGGCTAGAGCCGCGCCCCAACCCAATGCGGGGCTCCCGCCTAGTGAGTGCGCGGCCAATGTAAGGGCCCCTGCGGGGGTATTGGGGTGGTGGCCCGCGTGAGGCTGTGTGGATGCCGCTCCCCGACCGCCGCTTGGCGTGCGGGGCCCTGCGCGCGGGCGAGGCGTGGGGCAGGCCCCCGGCAACCGGGGGGCCAAGCCGACAACCCCAGCCCCCAACCAAGCTGGGGCCCCGATGACCACGCGCGCCTATTAAGCCTCCACCACCATTAATAGTGAGGTTTTAAGCTGTAACAG
>QMRZ01000198.1 GCA_003649495.1 Thermoprotei archaeon
AGCCAGGTTCGCCAACCTGCCCCTCGACAGGGCTAGGAGGCTGCTGGGCGAGATGGCCTTCTACGGCCTCGTGGAGGAGGTCGTAGAGGATGATGGGAGGTACTACAAGGTGAGCGAGAGAGGTTACGAGTACATTGAGCTCTGGAGGAGGCTTCGCACGCTAGTAGGTAGCTCCGCGCCTCCCTGACGTAGCGAGTCTCCTAAAACCGCCATAGCCCTCCGGCGTTCATGCACCCATTATATTGTCTCGATGAGCACTAGCTCAGCTGGACTTTAACCGTAGCGCCCAGCCTCTGACTACAGGGCCCTGACTTCTCCTCCCACCACTCTGACTACTCTATCGATGCCTATCCTGAGGAGCTCATCCTGGGGCCAATGGCTCGCTACCACGATCCCCACGCCCCGACTCTTAAGCTCTCTGAGGATCTCCACGAGGAGCTCACGCCTATCCTCGTCTAAGTGGGCCATCGGCTCATCCAGGAGCAGGAGCTCGGGCTGCACGGCCACGGCCCTGGCTATGGACACGAGCTGAGCCTCGCCAGCGCTCAGCTCCCTCCACTTACGCTCCGCGAGGTACTCGAGGCCCATCGCCCTCAGGGTCTCTAAGGCTCCGCTAATAGCTCCAGGCACCCCCCTCAGCTTGAGCCCCAGCGCCACGTTCTCGAGGACGCTCCCCCTCAGGAGGATGGGGCGCTCGTGGACGTACACCACCCTGCGCCTCAGGGAGAGCTGTGTCCGCGGATCCAGGCTCCAGTAGTCGTCGCCGTTGACGAGCACAGCCCCTTTCACGGGCCTGTAGAGCAGGGCCAGCACCTTGAGCAGCGTAGTCTTGCCAGCGCCGTTAGGCCCCTCGATCATTACCACCCTGCCGCCCTCTACGCGCATGTGCACCCCCCTTAGGGCGTATCTACGCGAGCCGGGATAGGCGAACCACACCCCCTTTAGCTCGATGATCAAGGCCCCTGCACCTCCTCGAGGAGCTTCACGGTCACGGATACGAGGACGGAGATTGCTACCAGGATGGCCCCCAAGTAGAGGGCGAGATCGTACTCGCCCATGGAGACGCTCAGGGCTATGGCTGTCGTCAGCACTCGCGTGGCCCCCCTGATGTTGCCTCCCAGCATTAGCGCGATGCCCAGCTCACCCACAGCTCTCGAGAACCCCATTACTACCGAGGACGCTACCCCGGGCAGCGACTCCCTCAGGGCTATGGCCATGGCCTGCAGGTCATCCGCCCCCAGGGCTAGCGCCATCTCCTCAAAGCTCTCCCTCGCACTCTTCAGGACCCGGCAGGCAGTTACCGTGATTAGGGGGGTTACGAGGATCGCCTGCCCCACCACTATCGCCTTAGCCGTGTAGAGGAGGTGGAGGAAGCCCAGGACGCCGCTCCTGCTGAAGAGCATGTAGAGGGCGAGGCCCAGGAGCACGGTCGGGATCCCGACTAGTGCCTCTAGGATTGAGGCTATCAAGCCCCTGAGCCTCCCCGGCTTGGCCAGGATGTAGGCCAGGGGCACGCTCCACGTTGATGCCAGCAGGGTGGCCGTGCCTGATACCGCCAAGCTTCTAAGGGTTATCTCGAGCACCTCCTCGACTATGCTCATCCTTGAGCCCCAGCGAGCTTCTCCCACAAGGCCTTAAGCTCTTGCAGCCTGGAGGCTGCCGGGCTGAATAGCGGCCTCCCGAACTCCTCCTCTCCATAAGACGCTACGATCTCCTGACCCTCCGGCCCGGCCGCGAACTCTATGAACTCCTCGGCGTACATCCTCTCAGCGCCTCCACAGCTCTCGACGACGTATGCGCTGTAGATGTTGATTAACTCCTCGCCCCCCGAGTAGAGGACCTCCAGGTTGGTGAGCCTCCCCTTCTCCTTCAGTGAGAGGAAGGTGGAGATATCGCTCAGAGTATAGGCCATCATCTCATCAGCCATAACCAGGGTCTCAGCCATCCCCTGTCCAGCTTCCTTGTACCACGGCCTCCCCTGGGGGTCGAGCCCTGCAAGCCTCCAGATGCTGAGTTCCCTGACGTGCGTGCCCGAGTTATCGCCTCGACTCACAAAGAGGGCTCTCCCCCCCTCCCCCGCGCGGTAGATGCGTCTAAAGGCTTCAGCCGCGCTCTCGGAGCCCCTAATGCCTGCGGGATCGCTGCTCGGGCCCACTATGACGAAGTAGTTGTAGGCGAATATCCTTCCACCCACTATTACGCCCCTCTCCACATACGCCTCCTCAAGGCGGGGTGCGTGGACAAAGACTGCACAGACGTCGCCCCTCTCAGCTAGCTTTAGCGCGCGGCCTGTGCCCACAGCTATGAACTCGAACGTCACGTGATGATGCTTCTCCTCAAACCTCTCAGCCAAGCGGTCCAGGAGCCCCGTCTGGTAGAGGCTGGTCGTGGTGGAGATCCTTACCCTGACTACATGGGGAGTGAACATCCAGTAGGCTGTGAGCCCGAGCGCTATCACGGCGGATACAGCTGCCGCCAGGGGTAATGCGCGCTTCAGCGCCGGTCACCTGGCTTCTCCCCGATCTGAGGGAGATAAAACCCTGGTGATTTCCTCAGGCTGCTCGCAGGTTAGCGTAGGCGCTGCCACACCTCTAGTTGGCGGCGCGCCCTTTATTCCTCGGCGCAGCGGGTTAATTGATGGAGGAGCTGGGGCTGGGGAAGCTGGAGAGGAGGGTGCTAGAGCCCTTATTGAGGAAGTACTTGCCAGTGCGAGTCTACGGCCTAGATGCTAATCCCCTCGATGAGGAGCATGTGATAGCGACTAATCCGGCCCTGGGAGTCCCCCTGGAGACCCTCGGCTTCTTCGCATTTCACTACACGGCATCCAACGTCGCCTGCAAGTTCGCCAAGCCCCTCTACGCGACACTCACCCTGGTGCTGCCGCCCGGCTCAGCCCTGAGGGACGTGGAGGAGGTTCTGAGGGAATTCGGGGCTGAGGCTAAGAAGTACGGTGTCGCGGTGGTGGGGGGGCACACGGGCGTGTACAAGGGAGTCACACTCCCAGTTGCTGTGACCACCGTGATAGGGCGCCGAACCCGGCTCCCAGAGCCGCCAGCCCCCGGCGACGTGATCGTGCTCCTGGGGGAGGTGGGGCTCGAGGCGGTGTGGTTGCACTCGCTGTCCAGGGGCTCTCAGCTCCCGCGGGAGCTGTGGAGGTGCCTAACCCCCCTGCCAGCGGCCCTGGCTCTAGCCGAGGTGAGGGGGGTTAAGGTGATGCACGATGTGTCTGAGGG
>QMRZ01000199.1 GCA_003649495.1 Thermoprotei archaeon
CTCTAGGACTACTATCTCGCCCCTATCCTCGCCATACACTCTTACGCCCAGTAGCTGGTAAGGCCCCAGCCACAGCACCACCTTCTCCCCCTCCTCAAATAGGAAGCTCTCCCTGCCCCTCAGCGATGAGAAGTCCACTACAGAGCTACGTCCTAACTCCTCGGGAGCTATGAAAGCCTTGAAGTCGCCAGCTCCGCCCACCACCTTGATCACCCGTACCTCCACCTTGGGCAGCTTGCTGAGAGCTGAGGAGAGGATGCCGCCTAGCAAGCAGATGGCTAGCACAGCTGGGAAGAGAGCTCTCTCATCAAACGCTTTCATCACCCCTCTATTCAACAGCTGTCTCTTAAAATTGCCCGTCATCGCCTAGCCAGCGACCCTCGGCTCAGGAGCCCGTAAAGCCCGTCACATCACCCTCTAAGGTACTTCTCAGCCTCCCTCCCCAGCCTATTAAGCCAGTCCACGCTGCCCGGCTTGGGGCCCCTCCCCTCCCTGAGTATCCTTACCACCTCCTCCACAACCTCGTCCGGCTCCTTGCCGGTGGTATCTATCTCAAACACCCTCTCGAGGCCAAAAACCCTCACGGCGTCTATCAGGCACGCGTCTAGGAGCTCGGCCTGGACGTTCTCGAGCACCTTAGTGGGGGGGTACCCCCTAGCCTTGAGGCGCTCCTCAAGCAGCCGTGGATTTAGCCTGAGGATTATAGCGGCCTCGACCTCCTCTGGGGGCACGGAGTCCACAACGTGCGTCTCCACCACCACTCGCCTACCCTTAGCTATTGACTGCAGCCTCCTCCTCACGCCCTCCACGTCCACAATGTAGGCTCTCCTCTCCGCGTCGTAGCCCCCATGAAGCCCCTCCCTGACCACTAGCTCGGCCACGTTCACGTAGTCGACACCCAGCCTGGCAGCCAGCTTCCTGGCGACCGTAGTCTTGCCGACGCCGGGCGTGCCGCCGATGAATATAATCGGCATGACACTTCCACGATAGTGACATATCCCCTACTAAAGTCTGAGGGCTGAGGATCCATGAGGGGGGAGGGTAAAGGAGGGTTAGATGCTTCGAGAGGCCGGGCCTCACGGCCATCAGCTGCGGCGGAGCTTGTGCCGAGGCGCGGGTGGCGCACATGAGGCTGTTAATACTGACCTGGGACGACTTGGTGAGAGACGTAATGCAGCTGGCCCGCTCCCTCAGGGGGGTGGAGCTCGACGCCATAGTGGCGGTCGCGAGGGGAGGGCTCGTTGTAGCTAGGCTGCTCTCAGACTTCACTGGGGTGAGGAGGATGGCCAGCATCACAATCTCCTACTACAGGGGGGTGGGTGAGAGGGGCGTGAAGCCCGTGATAGTGAGCGAAGTCGGCATGGACCTCGAGGGGCTTAAGGTCCTGCTCGTAGATGACGTGGCCGACACGGGCGAGACCCTTAGGATCGCCTCCTCCTACCTCAAGGCCAGGGGGGTAGCGCGGCTAGTCACCTGCACAGCCTACGTGAAGCCTTGGTGCAAGTACATGCCGAACTACTACTCGAGGATGGTGGACAGGTGGATAGTGTTCCCATATGAGCAGGCTGAGACTGCGAGGGAGCTCGTGGAGAAGGGCCTCAGCCTCGAGCAGCTGGTCAGGGAGGGGTTCAGCCCCCTAATCGTAGATTACGTCAGGGAATGCTCTCGCCGACCAGAAGGTTAATGTGGGGGGAATTGCTTGCATGTAGCAGGTGCCGTACAATGGAGGAGCTCAGCCTAGAGGCGCTGGAGCGGAAGCGTGACGAGCTAATCAAGGAGATAGAGAGGCTGAGAGAGGAGGAGAAGAAGATGAGGGCCCTCTACGAGAAGGCCAAGAAGCTCGAGGACGAGGCTTATGAGGCAATGCGCAGGGCTAGGAGCCAGGAGGAGCTGGCCGAGCTGGAGCTGAAGTACCACAGGATAAGCAGCAAGCGGAGGATGATTGAGGAGAAGCTGAGGGAGATAGAGATGAAGCTGAGGGGGGCTGAGAGGGAGCTTGAGGAGGTTAAGAGGAGGATCAGCTACATAAAGCCGAAGCCGGCCAGGTGGGTGGAGGAGAAGCCAGGCTAGCAGCGCGTAGCGCTCAGCCAGCTGGAGCCCGCCAGAATACTCGCTAAGGCCTGGTTAAAGGCCTTAAAAAGGCTCTGGCCAGTCACAACAGGCGTTCTCTCTCCCTCATCCAGTCGCCGACTATCCTCTTCACAAGGTCCGCTGCGTAGTCCATGTGACTTATCGGGGCCTGGCCTACCGGCTTGGTGTCCAGCTCTACCCTGTACTTGTCGGAGCCTGGGCTGAGCACGAACCTGAGCTCGCACTCTATGCTTGCCTTGCCCCCCTCCTCAGTTGTGCTCACGTACTTGAAGGTGAAGCGCTTAATCCTGGTGCCGTCCGGCCGCTCCTCCATCGGGTGCTCCTCAAGCTCCTCTACTCTCTCCAGCTCGCCGTAGCTGAGGTCGGATAGCTTAGAGTAGATGTAGGAGAAGGCTATCTCCCCCTCGCCAGCCTCTATCTCGCCTGGTATGGAGAAGGTCTTCATGGCCGCTGTCCTCAGGTAGCGCTCTTCCCTCTTGATCAGCTCCCTCCTCTCCTCAACCTTTACCTTCTTAACCTCAGTGGGGGCGAACATGTAGGCGGCGTCCATTGAGGGCTTTATAGCGCCCAGTATCGCAACGATTACCGCCAGGGCTATGGCTACGTAGCTCCAGTACCACTCCAGCTTCTCCCTGACTAGGAGGTTCTGGCCCTTCGCGAAGGTGCTTAGTGCCCTGAAGGTTGCCAGGCCGGCTACGTAGCCGAAGCCCCCGCTCAGGAGGCCGTATATTATCGCCTCGGCTAGGAAGACTAGCGCTATGTGCCTCGGGTTGAAGCCGACGGTCATGAAGATGAATATCTCCCTCCTCCTCTCCCTAACTATGCTCAGCATGGTCAGTAGCACGTTGAACACCACTATTATCAGCGGGACTGCGAACGTTACGTCCCTCTGGAATACGCTCTCGACTCTCGTGCCGAAGTACACCCTCGTGCACTTGCCGCCGTAGCACGATATCGCCACGTAGTTCTCGCCTCTCCTCTCGATGACCTCGCTCACGAAGGCTCTCCCAGCCTCCTCGCTAGCTGGAGTGGCCACTATCTCGTACAGGTGGAACACGCCCGAGTACTCCCCACCCTCCGGGGGTCTTAGGAGGTGAAGTAGGAGCGATGATGGCGCTATCACCA
>QMRZ01000200.1 GCA_003649495.1 Thermoprotei archaeon
GACCTCGCGTACGCGTGCCGGCCCCACGCGGGCGCCAGCCTACTAGTGCTCAACCCTCTTCTACTCCCTAAAGCTAGCCCACAAGCTACCGCTAGACCCGGAGGAAGCCCGAATCCTGCCCCGTGACGAGCTCATAATACTGCTGCTCCACGAGCTGATGCACTACCTGCTGCCCGAGCTTGAGCTACTAGCACACAAGGCCTCGCTGAAGCTGGGCCCTGCCGAGGCGTACTCCAGGCTACACAGGCTAATGGGGCTGCTCGAGGTAGAGGTGCTCAGGGAGGCTGGCTTCCTCCCGCGAGAGCCCGAGCTCGCCATTGAGGAGGCAAGCGCCTACGAGTACCTCCTAGCGGGCTTAGGGGCTCGAGAGGCTCTAAAGCTACGTGAGGAACTCCTATCTAAGGCGAAGAGGGGAGAGCTGCTAGAAGCCCTCGAAGCCCTGTTACGCCGTCAGTGAGCGGTGGAGCGCGTCTAGGAGTTAAAAGGTGTGCAGATGCACACTATTGAGCTAGCCTCGAACATACGGCCGAGGAACTCAGCACAGCACCCTGATGCTCGCTGATGCCGTGCCGTGAGAGACCAGCCTAGCCTCAACCCTGTACTCGCCGGATTCCTCGGGTCTCCACTCCAGTGTAATGTATCTGTAGCCCGGTTCTCCAGCTCTGGCAGCTAGCCGCCACTCACGCACAACGTGCCCAGCCTTGAGGATCCTAATCTCCCACACGTGCTCGAGGCAGAAGCATTGTACCTCGGGTCTAAGGCAAGCTCTGATCACCACGGCTCCGCCCACTCGGCACTCGCCCTCCTCAACCTCTACCGCCACACCCCCACCCATCACTTAGGCTGAAGCTTAACTGCTTAATAAGCGACTGGGCATGGGATGGGTGTGTATGAGGGCTGAGCGGAGCGAGGTTGTGGAGAGGCTTAAGCGCATATTCTCCGAGCGTAGTGACGTGGAGCTGGCGATACTCTTCGGCTCGGTGGCTAGGAGGGGGTTGAGCTTACACGACGTTGATGTGGCTGTCAAGCTGTCGCGGCCAGCTAGCCTGATGGAGCTCGGGGAGCTCACAGCCATGATCGCCAGGGAGCTGGGCATACGCGAGGACTTCGTGGACGTGGTGGATCTGGATAGGGTGGGCCTCCCCCTGCTCTGGAGGATACTGAGGGAGGGCATCGTGCTCAAGAGCGAGGGGGAGGCCCTTAAGCGGCTCTACAGGAGGGCGGGGGCTTACCCCGATGCTAAGGTGGAGATCGAGATGTGGGCTAACCTGGACCCGGACCCTAAGGTAGATAAGGCAATCTTAGAGAGCAGGGTAGCCGAGATTAGGAGGAACGTCACATTCCTCCGGGAGGAGATCCTGGAGAGGAGGATTGAGGAGCTCAGCTACAAGGACATCCTAGCCCTGGAGAGAGCCGTGCACAGGCTTGCTGAGGCGATGCTCGACATCTGTAGACATCTAGTTGCGGTGTACTCTCTGGGGCTAGTCGAGAGCTATGGGGAGTATCCCATGAGGCTGGCTGAGGCAGGCAGGATGCCGCGCGCCCTCGCCGAGGAATTAGCGAAGCTAGCTGGTCTCAGGAACATACTCGTGCACAGGTACCTGGAGATCGACATTACATTGCTGTACGAAGCTACTCGGGAGGTTGTCGAGGAGCTGGCGCCCCGCTTCATAGAATGGGTTAAGCAGATAGATCCATAAAGGCGGACCTTCAGGGGCGTTCAAGGCCACCGGGCTCGGGGCTTCCAGTAAGCTAAATATATGCGGGAGCGGGGGTCTCCCTGGGCGGATGCGGGGGAGAGAGCTGAGAACCGCGCTGGTGCGCGCCTTCCTGGAAGTATTTGGAGGAAACTTAGTCTCCCTAGTCCTGTACGGGTCCTACGCTAGGGGGGATCAGCGCCCTGACAGCGATGTTGATCTCCTAGTAATCCTGGAGAAGCTCCCCGAGGATAGGTTCCAGCTCCACAGGGAGCTGGATAGAGCTGAGGAGGTGCTGAAGCGCCTCCTGGGGGGAGTGCAGATCCCGATCTCTCCCATAGTGCTGGATGTCGAGAGGGCCTCTAAGCTGAGACCCCTGTACCTCGACATGGTGGAGGACGCGGTCATACTCTACGATAAGGGGGGGTTCTTCCGCGGCGTGCTGGAGAGGCTCTCGAGGAGGCTGGAGGAGCTTGGGGCTAGGCGGGTGAGGATAGGTAAGAAGTGGGTCTGGGTGCTCAAGGAGGAGGTCAGGACAGGGGAGGTGATAGAGATTGAATAACGTGGAGATGGCCAGGGGCTACCTAGAGGAGGCGCGCAGGAGGATCAGGACGGCCGAGCTAGCGCTTGGGGAGGGGGCCTACGCCTACTGCATAAGGCAGTCCCAGGAGGCTGTTGAGCTAGCCCTGAAGTCCGCCCTGAGGCTCTACGGAGTAGAGCCGCCTAAGTGGCACGACGTAGGCCCCGTGCTAGTCAGGTTCGCGGAGAGGTTCCCACCCTGGTTCAGGAGCCTCATACCCGAGCTAGCCGCTACCTCCAGGTGGCTAGGGAGGGAGAGGGAGCCTTCAATGTACGGGGATGAGGAGCTAGGGCTACCGCCAACTGAGCTCTACACGCAGCCCTACGCGGCGAAGGCGTACGAGTCAGCCCGCGCAGTGGTAGAGGCTGTTGAGAAGCTATTCGCAGAGTACGTGGCAGCTGGGATGCGCGGGACTTAGATCAGCTCGCTTCTACTGGCTAGCTCGCTGCTGCTGAGCACTCTCACGTACTTAGCTGCCTTCTCCGCGAGCACCCGATCATCGGTCACGAGCGTCAGCCCCCGCCTAGCTGCTGTATAGAGGTACGCGGCGTCGTACACCGTCAAGCCCTCGCTGAAGGCCAGCCTCAGGACATCCTCCCAGTAGTCCTGGACGTCAAGCCTTTCTAAAGCTTGGAATACCCTGGCTATGACCGCGGCGTACTCTAGGGCAGTCTCCTCATCAATCCTCTCTAGAAGTACGTGCTCCTTCCAGATCGCATTAAGAGCTTCGTAGAACGCTAAGTCCAGCGTCACGCCCTGCATGAAGACCCTAGCTAGCCCCCTCTTGACTAGATTAACTATGGAGCTCGCATCGAAGAGGTACATGCTCACCTACCCCTCCTGTCCTCCCTCACCAGCCTCACAATCTCCTCATCAGGTATGTGGCTCACCCTCTCCTTCAGCCTCCTAGCCATCTCCTCAGCCTCCTC
>QMRZ01000201.1 GCA_003649495.1 Thermoprotei archaeon
CCCCTCAGCCTCCCCGAGCGACCCAGATCTGCGGCCTCATCGGGCATGGTCGCCCGGTTCACCTGGAAAACTACTCGGGGAGGTTGTTATTACGTAGTTCCCTATAGTTAAATTCACGTTCACGTGAATTTTTGGCGCGTAGCGTTCTCTATCCCGTTTTTCTCATTGCTCGATTATGGCTTCCTTCCTTATGGCTAGCTTTACTCTGCGCGGCCTTGGGTCGCCCTGTCTTACGAGGACTGCGTAGCCCCTGACGCCGTATAGTAGCCATTCTCTGTCGGTGTCTGTGAGGAATGCTAGGGCGGAGAGCTCCTCTACGTACTCCTTGGTGCCGCCGAGGAATACTGAGAAGCCGACTAGCTGGTATATCTCGAGGGGGATTAGGGCGGGTAGCTGGGTTAGGGACCAGAATCCGAAGCCGAACTTCCTGGTCTCCTGGTAGGCCCTGAGTATGGGGTTGCTGGAGAGGGCTAGGAGCTTGTGGGCCTCGTCTATCACAACTATGAGCTCGGGCCTATGCTTGACGCCCTTGGTGGACATCAGGCCCTGCACCTGGGCTAGGAGGGCGCAGGCCACGAACTTTGCGCGCTGCTCTATCGCGAGCCTGCCTCTCTCCCTGAGCACTAGGCATGTGGGCACGCCGGCCTCGAGGAGCGCCTCTAGCCTTAGCTTGGGCTTGGCGAGTGGCTCGAGGACGGGCCTGACGGCCTCCAGGAGCCCGGGCGCGGGCGCGAGGGCCCTGAGGGCGGCCTTGAGGTCTCCCTCCTCGACGGCTCTCCTGATTGCCGGCCTGAGCATGCTGCCGAGGAAGCCGCCTACGCCGGTGACCTCAGCTAGGATGGAGGAGAGGAGCTCACTCCAATCCTCTGGGCTGAAGCCTGCTGGGTCGAGCACGTCGGGAGGCGTGGCCTCGACGCTGAGGGTGACACCGCCTAGCCCCTCGATGAACTGGGCGTGCTCGCCGTGGGGGTCTATGAAGATCACGTTGATGCCCCTCTCGACGAGCGAGAGAGCAAGGCTTCTGGCTAGCGTCGACTTCCCGCTCCCGGTAGTGCCTGTTATGACGGAGTGCGCGTTTGGGAGCTTGGAGAAGTCGAGGTATACCTCCCTGCCGTACTCGTCGAAGCCTATGAGCACGTCCCCCTCCTCCTCGGCTGGCGGCACTATCGAGGGCGGCATGAGCGGTATCAGGTCGCCCGCCAGCGCGAGGCTCCTAGGCCTGAGCCCACTCATCAGGCGCCTCAACAGGGCCCCCACCACGCTCCCCGATGCAGTCTACTGCGGGCCTTTTAAGGCCCTAAGGCAGGCCGAGAGCGCCCCAGAGGGCTGGAGAGCGGATGAAGGCCTTGCCCAGGCTTAGGCCGGCTACCTCGAAGGCCCTCCTGAGCGCCTTAGCGGCGCGGCGCGTCGCGATCACAGTGAGCGTGACCTCGAGGAGCGCCTCCCTCCTATGGAAGTGGCGGTCGGCGGCGTTGAGCAACCTGTCGGCCTTCACCATGAGGCTGAGCTTGTCGAAGGCCGTGGCCCTCTCGTAGAGGGAGAAGGCCCTCCTCTCTAGCAGCCTCCCCACGTAGGCGGGGGCCCTGTCCAGCCTGACTATGATGACGTACCCCTCCAGGCTGTTGAGGAGCTCGAATAGCCATCGCGACCTGCTGTACATCTCCTCGTAGCTGGGCTCGGTGAACATGGACTCATTCGCCTTCAGGTACAGGAGCTCCCCCTCCACGTGGTGGAGGTGGCGCCTAGCTGAGCAGGCGAGGATCAGGGCAACCACTGAGTAGAGGGCTAGGATCCCACCGAGGGCGTAGGCACCCACCCGGAGCAGCGCGATGCTCAGCGCGGCGAGGAGTAGGAGGAGGAATGCGCCTGGGGCCCCGCGCTTGGGCTTTAGGGAGAGGGGCGGCGGCTCCTGTAGGGGTCTCGCCTCCACCCCCAGGGGCCTTAGCTGCTTGACTACCTCCAGGGCCGCTGAGAGCAGCCGCGCCTCACTCAGCTCGCGACGTGGCACCATTAGCAGGACGGCTCTGAAGGCACCTGAGCTCTTCTCGTATATGAGGGTGTAGGAGAACTCGGGATTCACCAGCAGGGTGTCGAGCAGCGCCTTGCAGGCGCCGTAGTGCCTGATGGGAGTGAGATCCAGGACTCCGTGCCTCACATCTCTTATCTCCAGGGCCGCCACGCGCCTAGAGCCGAAGGGGGTTGAGATCACGAAGGTCTCCCCCCTCTTCTCCAGGCGGGGGGCGGGCACGCCACAGCATAGCTCAGCTAGAGCGGCTATGGCGATTGGTGCATAGACGAGGCCCAGGATTAGGGCCGAGACCTCGGCCAGAGGCCTGCTACCAGTGAGTAGGCCTAATATCAACGTGGCCGCCGCCAGGCCCGCCACCAGCTTTGTCCTCAAGGATCTCCCCTATGATCTCTCTCGCAAGGCTTATAGCGACGTAAGCCCTGACGAGCCTCCTCCCCCCGCTCAGCAGGGCTGCCCTGGCCAGCTCGGAGGCCTCGCGCAGAGCTCTGTGGACGTCCTCCAGTAGGCCAGGCGAGGGGTGCTCAGCCCTAAGCAGCTCCTCGCACTCCTCCAGCAGCTCCCTGATCCTGGCGACTACCAGCGGCGGCGCCTCAAAGGCCGGGACGAGAGGCGCGGGGGGCAGGGCCCAGCTAATAACCTCATCGGCTGCCAACCTTGCTATGCGCAGCCACTCGCTCAACACGTAGAGGGGGGGCACCACAGCCTCCTCAACGCTCCTCAACGCTGCCTCAAGCCTGGGAGCAGGCCTCAGCTTATACGCAGTTCTCAGCAGCGACGCAAGCTCAGAGAGCACCGCGGCTTCTCCCCCCTCACAGCTTCTCTGCGAGAACTCGTAGAGGAGCTCCCTGTACCTAGTAGAGAGGGGGGCGGGCACGTCCCTAGAGGCCGCTGCTAGCACATCCATCAGGCGGCTATAGTCCTGGCGGGCGTCGTCCATGGCCTCCGCAGCCAGGGAGAGGGTACGGGAGAGCCTAATGTGGGGAGCTGCCTTCAGCGCTGCCATCAGCTGAGCTGGAGTGCCAGATGCGACAAGCCCCGCCACACGCTCCCTTAGCTCAGCTTGAGCGGCTCCAAGTGCCGCTAGCGCGCGAGCATCCCCCCTCGCTGCTCTCACTGCCACGCTCCTCAGGACAGCCACTGCATCTGCCGGGGCTATGCG
>QMRZ01000202.1 GCA_003649495.1 Thermoprotei archaeon
AGGCTGATGAGGTTGAGCGGCTGGAGGAGGAGGTGGACGCGCTCTACGCCGAGGATAGGGGGCGGCTGACTGAGCTCGCCTCAACGCTGCCTGCACCCCTCGTCGTGCTCCTCTACGACGCGCTCAACGCGCTCGAGAACGCCTCAGACGCCTGCGAGGACACGTGCGACATACTCAGGGAGGTGATAGTCAGGCTAGCCTGGTAAGCGGCACTGAGATCTACGTACTGGTTGTTACTGGGACGTATAACACTATACATTATGTAAGTGAGAAATTTAGAGCGCCAGCCGAGGTGAGGAGGGTGGCTGTAGCGTGCTTAGGCGCGGCTACCTGATGTTCGCCACGGGGCTACTGCTGGGCCTCGTAGCCGCCAGCCTGCTAGCCAGGGTATACGGCGTTGGCAGGGGAGGGGCGATAGAGGGCAGGCCCGAGGAGATCGAGCTAATCCTCCTGTACACCAGCGAGAAGGAGGGCTGGCTAAACGCGGTGAAGCCCCTATTCGAGAAGTGGTTCTACGAGAAGTATGGCATCAGGCTGCGGCTGGTGCTCTACGTGACTGGCTCCCACGAGTCGGTGAACCTGATACTGAGAGGCAGTGTGAAGCCCGACGTGTGGAGCCCCGCCTCCAGCATATGGATCCCCTACCTGAACGAGAGGTGGGGGGAGCTGCATGGCGGCAGGATAGCGGGGGAGTGGTACCCCCTGGTGCTCAGCCCCCTCGTGATAGCTGGCTGGAGCGACCTAGTCGAGGAGTATGGAGTGAGGAGCTTCCGCGACCTCTACAGGCTGGCTAAGGCGGGGGTGGACTTCAAGTACGGGCACACCGACCCCCTCCTCTCCAATAGTGGCGCCCTGACGCTCCTACTCGAGTTCTGTGAGGCTGCTAACAAGACGCCTGACCAGCTCACAGTCGACGACATCAGGGACCCCAGGGTGCTCGAGTTCGTGAGGACCATTGAGAGCAAGGCCGTCTACTACGGGAAGTCCACGGGCTTCCTCGGCTCTTGGGCTGCCGAGAATGGACCCCAGGCAATCTCCTTCTTCACGGTATACGAGAACGTCGTGATTAGCAACTCCCTGAAGGCTAGGGCCAAGTGGGGAGTTGGGCTGAGGGCAGTCTACCCCAGCATTGGCGTCATCTACTCGGATCACCCGCTCGTGATGATTGATGCGCCCTGGGTGAATGAGTGGAAGAGGCTAGCCGCTCGCGAGCTCCTGCTCTTCCTCCTCCAGCCACACGTGCAGGAGCTGGCGGAGAAGTACGGTTTCAGGCCAGTAAACCCACTGGTCCCCCTAGACCCTGAGGCGTTCTCACCAGAGAACGGCGTCGTGCCCAAGATACCCGTGCCAGCCCTGAAGCCGCCGAGCGGGGAGGTGCTGGAGGCGATCCTGGAGGCGTGGGTTGAGGTGAGGAACCCTGGCGTCTAGACGGCTACTCGCCCTGGCGTACGAGGCGGGCGTGCTGGCGCTCACCGCGCTCATAGTCCTCGCCCCACCGCTCTACGTCGTAGCGTACGTGGCTCTGAACTGGGGTAGTGTCTGGAGGGAGGCATTCCACCACGAGATAGTGGGGGCTGGGTACTGGGAGATGATACTGAGGTCCCTATGGCTCTCCCTAAGGCTAGCGCTGGCCACGGTGGCGGTAGACTTGCTGATAGGCGTGCCGCTCAGCTACCTGATAGCCAGGCGCAGAGTCCCGGGCAGGTGGGTGCTGGAGGACCTGACGACGCTCACGCTGGTGGTGCCGACCTCCGCCTACGGCTTCGCGATCCTGATGGCGTGGAGCAACCCCTCGGGCCTCGCATCCCTGCTGGGGCTTGACAGGGGGCTCGTGCCCCAAGGCGCGCTCGTGCCCATAGTCAACGTGCCCGCGCTGCTGCTGCTAACCCACGTGGCCCTGACGCTCCCCTACCTGGTCAGGCCCCTAGTGGCCGTGATAGAGAGCATGGGCGAGGCCTACGAGCTCGTCTCCAGGTCCCTGGGCGCGCCGAGCCTCACGACGTTTAGGAGGGTGACCCTGCCCCTGGCGCTGCCCAGCCTGGTATCGAGCTCAGTCCTGGCCATGACGCGCTCCCTCGGCGAGACGGGGGCGACGATCATAGTGGCGGGCGTCAGCGTTACGGCGAGCGTCGCGATAGTCAGGCTGGTCTACGAGTTCAAGCTGGGTCTGGCGAGCCTCCTCGCCAGCATGCTCGTCGCATCAACTCTACTGCTAGTGCTCCCCGTCGAGCTCCTCTCGAAGAAGCTGGGGCTAGGCAGGGAGGTGAGGCCCTCCCGGCGCGAGTACGCGCTAGTGAGGCTCGAGAAGAGGTTATCGGGCGTGAGGCCTCTAGCAGTAGTGGTCAAGGCCCTCCTCGTCTCCACGCTCCTGCTCATAGTGCTGGCCCCCCTAGCCGCCATATTCAAGGCCATACCCGAGTACTGGAGCTGCGACCCCTACACGGGCAGGCCGGAGGGCGGCATACTCTACCAGGTCTTCGGCCCCGCCGGCTACCTGCCCAGGCTCCTGAGGGCTACCCTCAACTCCTTCCTGGTCGCCTCCATAGCCACGCTCTCCTCGATCTACATCTCAGTGCTCCTCTTCACGATCGCCAGGCGCGGCAGGCTGGGCACAGCACTCAGGGCCCTGATCAGGATACCGCTGATAGTGCCCACCAGCGCCATGGGCCTCTCCTCACTCCTCCTCTTCGGGGAGGGGGGGCTTGGCCTCGCCGGGCCCAGCATATGGCTCACAATGATAGTACATACATCCTTCTCGGTGCCCATAGTGTTCGAGACCCTGATGGCGACGTACGAGAGCCTGGAGGTGGACTCCCTGGAGGAGGTCGCCAGGACGCTGGGCGCAACCCCCTACGACGCGCTCGAGACAGTCACGCTGCCCGTCCTCAAGCGCGGCATCACGGCAGGTGCAGTACTCGCGTTCCTCCACTCCCTAGGCGAGACGGGGGCCACTATGATAGTCATGGGGAGAGACGTGACGCTCCCCGTGCTTGTGGTGAACATGGCGGAGGCCCTCGCGGTGCCAGCAGCGCTCTTCACTTCAGCGTGCCTCCTAGCCTACGCGTTAGTCACGCTCATCATTCTGAGGAGGCTCCAGGGCTAGGCGAAAAGCTCATAGCCCATCGCGCCAGCCTATGGCTGGGCCGGTAGCTC
>QMRZ01000203.1 GCA_003649495.1 Thermoprotei archaeon
ATCTTAACCACCACTGTGGGGACTAGCTTCCTCACTGCCTCCAGCTCAGGCCCCCCGCCGCTCGACTCGAGGAGCTGGGCCTCCCGCTCATTAAGGAAGAGGATATCTGTGTGCTCTAGGGCCTGGAGTAGCCTCCCGAAGCCCATCATGGCCACCGCGCCCCCCGGGTCATAGGATGTCGTGGCTCCAGCCCGCTTAGCCGCCTTGAAGGCCCCGGCAGCGGCATCCGGCCTGAGGGAGCTCGCGTGGACCCAGTCGAACTCAGAGTAGTCGAGGTCCTCGAGCCCGGCCTCGTAGAGCGCGGCGTTAGCGCCCCTGTAAGCCACCATGGTCCTCTCGCCGCCAGCCTCTACCAGCACTACGACGAAGCCCGTCCTCTCCCCGACGCGCTTGACGAGCGAGGTGTCGACGCCCTGTGACGCCAGCTCCGAGAGCAGCCAGTCCCCATCCCCATCAAGGCCCACGCACCCTATGAACGAGGCCTTCAGGCCCAGCTTAGCCGCGGCGACGGCGAAGTTCGCGGCAGCGCCTCCAGCCCGCCTCTCAGCCCCCCGGGCCTCGACCTGCCCTCCCCTGGGGGGCAGCTCATCCAGGTACAGCAGCACGTCGACGTTCGCGTTGCCTATTGACGCCACCCTGATCATAGAGGCCCCAAGCCGGAGGCTAATTACCAGGATTTATGCCTTATACGTGGCGGCTAGCTTTTTAACGCGGCAGCGGTAGGGAAGGTGGTGTAGCTCTTGGAGGATGAGCACGTGAGGAGGCTCGCGGAGGCAAAGTCCTACATCGCCAAGAGGATAGAGGAGCTTGAGAGCGAGATCCAGGTCTTGAGGCTACTCCTAGACCTAGTCAACGCGGCTCTCTCGAGGGAGAGCTTCACCAGGGCCTCCGAGCTAGCCCCAGCCGCCGCGGCCCCCAGGCCGGGGAGGGATATGGGCGAGCTCGTCTCCGAGCTGACAATATCCTCGAGGAGTGGGCGCGAGCTAGCCAGGTTCGAGGTCTACGAGCGGGGCGTCGTGATAAGGCCCCTGATAGAGCTACCCCTCGACACCCCTCCCTTCAGGAGCTTCTTCGTAGCCAAGATCCTCGAGGGGTACAGGAGGAAGGATGAGGAGCTCGTCAAGGCGGGGAGGATAAGCGAGGATGAGGCCTTCGACTACGAGCTGGACGAGGAGGGGGGCATCGTTAGGGAGATAAGGGTATACAACTATAGGGAGAGGAGGAGGCTCGACGAGCTGAGGAGCGCGCTGCGCTGGACCCTCAATAGAGTGCTTGAGAGGATGAGGTGAGGGCCTCCATCACATCCACGTAGCTGAGCATGTGGTGCACGACGTGAATCTCCCGCGTCGTGACAGACTAGTAAGTCGGGTTATTAAGGCGAGGAGGACGCGTGCTCCGCCGAAGGGTATTTTTATACTGAAGCTCGGTATATGGAGTATATACGGTGAGTAGGGTAAAGACCAGTATCTACGTCGACAGAAACTTGTGGGAGAAGTTCAAGAGGTATGCCGCAAGAAGGGGAGTTGACGTTAGCTCTCTGTTTGAGGAGTTAATTAGGGATGAGATGGCGGACTACCTGCTGAGCGAGGAGCTCTCAAGGCTCGGCATCTCCGAGGACTATGAGGTGGACTTCGAGCCCGTCGAGCCCAGGGGGGCTGTCAGTGAGCTCATCAGGGAGATGAGGGATGAGCGAGCAGGTAGCGTACCTGGATAGCAGCGCGATAGTGAAGAGGTACGTCAGGGAGGAGGGCAGCGATGTTGTGAGAGGGCTCTACCTGAAGGCTTATGCAGGGGAGGTCATTCTCTCTTACAGCACCTGGAACATAGGCGAGGTGCTCGGCGCCTTTGACAAGGCCGTGAGGCTAGGCCGAGTGAGCAGCGAAGCATATAGCCTCGTTAGGAGGAGGTTTCTACTCGATACCAGGAGGATGGCTAGGCATACTCGTGCCAGTGAGGTTAAGGATCTTGAGGATGTGCTGGGGCCTGATCGAGAAGCACCACATATACCAGGCAGATGCAATCCAGATAGCCTCAGCCAAGTACGTCAACGCCGACCAGTTCCTAACGGCAGATGGAAGGCTACACAGAGTCGCGGTGGAGGAAGGCTTAAATAGTATGCAGCTGTGACCCTGTCGCTCAGCGCGTAAGTCTGTTTAACTGACAGCTAAGCTGGGACATAGCAAGCCCGAGTCCCGTCCACCTCCCTGCTTAGGGCTCCATAAGGAATGGAGTCCCCAGGCTTTGACGAGGATTTTATGCTAGCCTAGGGCGCTGGCCTGCACTCCAGCGCGTGTAGCCCTGACGATTACTGCATGACTCGCTAGCTCTGTCAGCAGCACGTTGAGCGAGGCGAGCGCCGCTGTGACCACGCCTACGCAGGCTGATGACACTGAGAGGAAGGTCAGCATGTAGATCCACGTCTCAGGCCTGGAGTACATGGCGACTATACTCGAGGGCGTGTAGCAGCGCGGGTCGGCTGGGATGTAGAGCGCCGTGAATAGCAGGGCGGCACACGCCAGGGCTGGCGACGTGAGCATCACCAGGGCGAGGCGGGCCTTATCGCTCAGGAGCGGCCTCGCAAGATAGGCGAGGGCCGCAGACGCCGTTAAGACTGGGGGCAGGGGGAGCCTGACGGGCACCTCCAGGTACACTACCTCCCATGTCCCCTCCACATCGCCCATGGCTGGCAGGCGCGCCCGGGGGAGCTCCAGCCACACCGGGCTGGCTATCCACAGAGTTACTACCATAGCCGCCAGGAGGATACCAGCTGACGCGGCCACGTACAGCAACATACCCCTAGCGGCCAGCGCCTCGAGCACGCCGCCCCCTCCGCCCCTCCACGCGATCGCCAGGGCTGTGAAGAGAGTGAACGCGATCGTGAGCGCGAGCGCTAGGGCGTCACCGTAAGGGGCGTTCATGATGGTGACCAGGTACGCTAAGGCCAGCATGACAGCCGCCAGCGCGAGCACACACCCCCTTGTGAACCGCCCAGCCCGCTCACTGCTTAGAGGCTCCGCGACCGTGAGGACGAGGTAGGGCCCCGCTAGGCGGAGGCCACCCCTCAGGGGGCCTACGTAGCACCACTCGTCGCCATGCCTGAAGTACAGGTACCTCCTCCCAGA
>QMRZ01000204.1 GCA_003649495.1 Thermoprotei archaeon
ACAGAAGAACGTGGTACAGCCAGCGTGGGGCGCATTAACCTGGCTCTGGGAGCAGGCATCATCGTTCTTCTCCGACATAGCGGGCAAGGTCGTGGCTTTCTTCCAAGATCTCGGCTCCAAGCTGATGAATGCCCTCAAGGGCGCGACTGAGTGGGCCATGGGGCTAGTAAGCGGATTGATAGAGTGGCTACAGGGCGTCACCAGGCCCCTAGTCGATGCAATAGTAAATGTGGCCAAGCCACTACTAGTAGATGCGCCAAAAGAGGTCGCCAGCAAGCTGGCGGATTACTTCAAACAGGTATTCGGAAAGAAGGGTGAGGAGGGGGCGGGGGAGCTGGAGTTCCTGCCAGCGATATGGCTAGCCATATCGCCATTCTTTATCACATCACTACTCGCGCCAAAGGGCTTCAAGGCCCTCTCACACATACTCTCAGAGCTGAGGACTAGGGTGGAGGGCTCCCTGGAGCCCCTAGGCCTGGGTGGCAAGGTAATGCTAACGATCATGTCGAGGATCAATCAAGTGTTGTACGAGCTGGGCGACGCGATGGAGGAGGTTCCCAAGCGATTCCTAGAGGCATTCGGCCTAGGCACGGGAGTCGTCGCCATGTTGCCAATTAGGCATCCCATGACCTACGCGTGGAAGCAATACTTTAAGAGCCTGGGGCTGGGAGACGTGCCCTTCGCCCTCCCACCCACGGGCGAGACGATAAGATTACTGAGGAGGGTGGGCATAGAGGAGGCAAGGGATCGCGTCTACAACATATTCATGTACCGTGGCTACCCCGACTGGTTCATAGAGAACGCCACCGCCCTACCCGACCAGTTGAAATTAGAGATAACTGACAGGTTCAACACCAAGCGCATCATACCCCTCAGCCTACTCTACGAGCAACCAAGCATCTCAGCCCTGGCAAACTTCATGATAAGGGACATGTTCGGCTCAGGCAAGAAAGCGTATGAGACGTTCCAGAAGTGGGCCGAGAGGCTGGGTCTCTACCCCGACGTAGCCACCTTCTACTACCTGCTACACTTCCGCTACCCGCCCCCCTCCAGGCTCTGGAGCTTCGTGGTCAGGGGCATAAGCGGCCTACTCTGGTACGAGCCCACGGATGAGGAGAAAACAGCGGTCAAGGAAGATGCAGAGGCCGTGGGCGCTAAGGTGCCCCTAGCTCCCGTGGAGCTTAACTTCAAGATCAGGGACATCTTCGCGGCCTACAGGCAGTACCTAAAGTGGATGGATTACGCCAACTTCGCCTGGCTAGAGGGCTTCACATCTGATAATTGGATAATGATGGACTCTGTAGTTGATCTGCCTGGCAGAATTGACATCAGGTGGATGACCAAGTGGGCCATCTTCGACTACATGGCTGGCAAGAATATAGGCTTGGAGAACCCAGCATCCGACTTCATTAAGGTTGTGGAGGGACAGCCAGCCAACACAGCGGTCATGATGGACCTCACCATGGCCTGTCGTCTCATACAGGCCACGGGCCTACACCCCTACTATGTCCCCGTGGTGGCTGTAGCCGAGACCATGAACGCATTAGCCGATGAGCGCACCCTGTTGAGGACAGGGCTCTTAGATGTCTATCGCTACGGGATGATGAGCTTTGAGACTCTCGATAAGCTCATGGCGAGCCTAGTGGTCGCCACCTTCAAGGTGGCATACGTAGACATCAAGGAAGGCAAGTGGAAAGAGGGATACGTCAACCTCCCAGTATCCTTCCTACCAGCGGAAAGGAAACTGTTAGAGCTACGCGCATTGATAGATAGGGTCGTCAGGATCTACAGGGAGATACTCACAGAGATGGAATCTGGCTATAGAGAGTACATCTTCGAGGGCGAAGAGGTGATCAAGTACATGGAAGGCCTAGTAGGCCACTTAAACGGGTACTTCAGGGAAGAGAGCAAGAGGATAGTGGGCAAGGCCCTAGAGCTTAAGCTAGACGCGACCTTCGTAGAGGGGCTCTTGAAGGCGTGGGAGCCCGCAAGACCACTCTACACGATACGCAGGATAAGGTCATGGGTCTACCGCGTGATGGGATGGGTCATCTATAGAATGGCCTACGGTTGGGTCACGGAGGAAGACGCGAAGCGCGTGGCGAAGACCTTCGTGGAGATAGCCAAGCTCCCCGCACAGGAGGCAGAGGCCGTGGAAAAGATCCTCACAGAGATGGTGGGCATAGCTAGGAGGGAGGTCGCCAGGGAATACATACCCACGCCCCTCTCATTGGCGAGCATGGCCGAGCACGTCCCCGAGGTCAGGCGTTTCATAGATGATGTGCTCGAAGCCAGGAACGTGCCCGAGGACTGGAGACCATTGTGGCGTCGCTACATACAGATAAGGCCCCTCATAGACGAGGTGGAGAGGGTCCTATCTGCCGCAGAGAGACTCTATGAGTACTTCGAGATAGATGAGGCATCATTCGATAAATTCTTGCAAGCATTAGCGCCCTACGGCTGGGAGATCGCTGAGCTAGGATTGGTGAAGGATAGGGCGAACCTAGACCGCTGGCACAGGGCGTGGAGAGAGCTGGTCGGCACGCCTAGGGAGTTGCTCACCATGGCCGAGTACGTGCCGAGGGCCAGGAGACTACTCCTGGCGGAAGTAAAGAAGAGGATAGACGCGCTACCCATCCCAGAGGAGGACAAGCGGTTTCTCTACGAGCTGTGGGAGGATTATATACGCATAAGGCCCGTCTACGACGAGGTGAGGCGGGAGATAACAGAGCTGATCAATGACTACGCTAACGGCATCATCACCTGGGAGCAGTTCGAGACGCTACTAAACGAGCTGAAGGCTTGGGGCCTAGACGACTACGAGATAGACGCATACAAGTTCATAGCCATGGCCAGGAGGGCGCGGTACATGGCCCGCGCATCATAAAAGTAAATTAGATGAGGAGACAAGTGTAAGGCGGGTGAGCTAGAGGTGGGGGAGGCAGTTAAGGTCCCCGAGCACGTAAAGCCACTAAGATCCGCATTAACGATACTCTCCTCAGCCTTCAAGCACTATACTACTACTACTCTCAGGTCGAGCACCAGGATCACCGTGAAGACCCCGCCCAGGCCAAAGGCCCCACTTCAATTATTAAAGAGGGGGAGGAGGTGAGGTGA
>QMRZ01000205.1 GCA_003649495.1 Thermoprotei archaeon
CTCCTTTAATGCCTTGACTAGAGCATTAGTATCAACTACCGCGCCCCTAGCAGTATTCACGAGAACAGCACTACGCTTCATCAACCTAAGCTCACGCTCACCAATCATATGATAAGTCTCCTCCGTGAGGGGCACGTGGATTGACACGAAGTCGCTCTCCCTCAACAACGTCTCGAGGTCTACGTACTTGGCTCCAAGCTCTCTCTCAACATCCTCTGGGAGTCTATGCCTCTGGTAGTAGAGGATTCGCATGCCAAAGCCCTTAGCCCTCTTGGCGACCGCCCTACCTATCCTCCCCATCCCTATTATGCCGAGGGTCTTGCCAGTGACATGCGCCCCCAGCATCATCATGGGATGCCAGCCCGTGCCAGTCTTCCAGTAATCCCCACTCCTCACGAACTTATCGGCCTCCACCACTCTTCTAGCCGCCGCTAACAGTATGGCCCACGTGAGGTCGGCTGTAGCGTCTGTCAGGACTCCTGGAGTATTCGTCACATATACTCCCCGCTTAGTAGCGTAGTCCACATCTATGTTGTCGTAGCCCACTGCATACTGAGCCACTATCCTGAGCCTCGGAGCGTTATTCAACAGCTCTTTATCTATCTTATCCGTGAGTAGGGTGACCAAGGCATCAACTTCCCTGGCTTTCTGAAGCAGCACATCCCTGGGCGGAGGGGTGTACTTATCCCACACCTCGACGTCGTAATACTCCTCAATCATCTTGAGCCCCTTCTCAGGGATCTGCCTAGTTACGAAGACTTTTGGCCTCATCAGACTAGGAGAGGCGTCGGTGGTTAAAATACGTGTGCACGCCAGCCCAGGCTATTTACTCTGAAAAGCCTTTTATCGCATTATGCTCGTATGCCCGATGAACTTACTCGTGGTGATGATGGCAGGTATGATGGCGGGCTTTATCGGCGCATTGATGGGGCTTGGTGGCGGCGTTGTGATGGTGCCCACGCTGACGGCGGTGCTAGGCGTTGATGTGAAGGAGGCAGTGGCTACGAGCTCCCTATGCGTCATAGCTACGAGCATAGCTGGTGCGGCTAGGTATGTTAAGCAGGGGATAACTAACATTAAGCTGGCTCTTTTCCTGAACACCACGACTGTTGCAGGCGCCGTCACGGGCGCGCTATTAGCAGTGATAGCTCCGCGCACATTACTATACCTTGCACTATCAGCTGTGCTAGCTTACCTCTCAGCATCCCAGGTGATTACTGGGAAGAGGGAGGAGGAGAAGATCGAGAGAGGGGAGTTCGCGGGTTCTGAGGAGGATAAGCTAGCCAGGCTTCTCGGCCTCTCTGACAGCTATTATGATGCGGCTAGCAAGGTAGAAGTGCAGTACCGTGTCAGGAGGACGCCGTTGGGGCTAGCAGTCTCCTACCTAGCGGGGATGGCGTCAGGTCTCCTGGGCATAGGAGGAGGCGTGTTAAAGGTGCCCATAATGAACCAAGTGATGAACGTGCCGATTAAAGCTTCAATTGGCACGAGCAAGTTCATGATAGGAGTGACCGCCTCGGCTAGCGCTACTGTCTACTTCATGAGAGGACTCGTGAACACACTCTTAGCAGCCCCCCTCGCGCTAGGGGTGATCCTCGGGGCTACTCTGGGCGCGCAGATAATGAACAGGATTAGAGTCAAGCATCTCAAGATGTTATTCGGTGGCGTATTAGTATACTTCTCCTACGCGATGTTGGCTAAATTCATATACCTCACCGTAGGAGTGGCGTTACCAGGTGTTAGGCTTTGAGGGAGAGCAAGCCGGTGTACGTAACACTGACGGCTGGTGTCGTGGTAAGCTATACGCTATTCGCCTTGGGGCTAGCGGCGCACATCCTAGGCTTAGAGCTTCCCATGCTATTCACAGCTGCTGCAATCACTCTCTTAATTACCCCCACAGCTGCCGTCATCGCAGCTCTTGCGACATTCCTAGCCGGTAGAGAGTACCGAGGAGCGCTGCTAGCCCTCACGCTGCTGGCCATAATGGCTCTCAGCCTCCTCATAAGCAGCATGCTGAGACGGTGACTTCACAGATGGAATAACATTTGCATCTTCAGCAGTGACTTGAGAGCGCGGGGAGGCGGCGCGGGAGGTCCATGCATTGAGAGGAGCGTTGCGGGGTGGTAGCGTCCCAGCAGCTCTTTACAGATTTTATACGCATATTTGTAGACTTGTGCTTCATCTACTATCCCCAGCAGGTGCAGGTACTCGTGGAGCAGTATGAAGTATGTGTAAGAATTTATCAGGGCTCTATCACCTGACAACTCCTCTGAAAGCCTGTGTAGAGCTTCCTCGTTAAGCACGATGATGTTTGTCCCGAGCAGGTGGAGCGCGTATACGTTCCTGGGAAGGTTCTTCATTCTCAGCTCGACGGCTCTTCCCTTCACCCCTAAGACTTTACTCACACCCTCAGCCACTAGCCTCAGTATCGATGTTACAGAATTACACCTCAACAGCCTTACCGAGTGGTGACTGGGGGGTATCGGCACCGCATGAATAGGCTCAGCACGAGTATTAAGTCTTCACTAGTGAATGAGACGCTAGTCGAGGTTTAACACCTCCATCAGCTTATCAGGTACTTCACTCATAGACCTTATGAAGGCAAAGGCCCCGTGGCCTAGCTCGGCAAGCGCTCTGGCAAAACCTCTCCACTTGCTGGGCACGCATATCACATCCAGCCTGCTGAAGAGGGGGGCCGCATCGAGGGGGTTACTTCCAGCTGTCCACTCGCCATCAGTTACCAGCACTGCCCTGGGCTCATAGCCAGCCTCCCTCATCAGGCTATAAGCGCTAAGGAGAGCCCTGTGGATATCAGTGTAGCCTTCAGCCTCAAGTGTCAGAATCTCATCAACAACATCCTCAGCTCGCCGCCTAATCTTGAAGGGCTTTATCACGTCTACGCTAGTATTGAAGGCCAGCACGCAGTAATCATCTACGCGATCGCTGGCGTAAGCTAGAGTTGCGCCTACCAGGGCGCCTAGGACCAGCTTGAAGCCCGCCATTGAGGAACTCCTATCGATTATCAATGCGTAGGCTCTGCCCCGCCTACCCCTGGTAAAAGCCATTATCTCATCTGGAGTCAGCCTGCAGGCCTCCAGGACCTTCTCCACAC
>QMRZ01000206.1 GCA_003649495.1 Thermoprotei archaeon
CTCCCCGCCCAAGGGCTTAATCAGCGAGTTCCTCAGCACCCCCCTCCGGTGTAGCTCCCTCAGCCACTCCACAGCCTCCTCCAGGCTGTCAAACCACGCGTGTAACTCCCCATCGTTGGCGACTACCAGAACTCCCCTATCCCTACCCCTAGACAGGCGCCTAGCAGCCTCCCTAAGCCTCTCTCCACTCACCTCCCCCACGACATCTGAGGTGGGAGTCCTGAGCCAAGTCTCCAATGCTCTGTTAACTGCCTCGCTCACCGTTATCCCGAGGATCGCTGCCCTAGCCTTCACCTCCGCATACAGCTTCTCGTCAATGCCCCTCAGGAACACCTTCTTGGCCACAGGATGATTATCACGATAATCCTGATAAACATTCCCACAGGCGGGGATGAGCAAGACAGGCAAGCTTTATGCTCCAGAGTAGCTGCCTCTTCCACTGCTACGGCTTAACGCCCCCCGAGGCTCGGCTCGCCCCTGAACGCTACTCACCAGTCCTCGTTTGCCAGGTCTATCGCCAGCCTCATTCTCCTGGCGAGCAGATACGGCATTGCCGCCTCATCCTCTCCCGGCACGACCGCCACGCGGGCTTCAGCCCTCGAGACCTCACCCCCTTCCTCACTAATACCTCCGCCGGGCGTTACTGGGATCAGCTTGTCAGGCTCTCACCCTCCAGCTTACGGGCTGCTGCTCAATCCAGCTTTCTCCTGAAGAGGTCTGCCAGCTTCTTGAGGAACTCATCCCCCAGCTCGCGGGGCACCCTCATGGACGCGGCTTTCTCTAGGCCTCCCCCACCTCCCCCCAGCTCAGCCGCTATGGGGGCTAGCTCGTCTACGGCGTTGAAGTCGATGTTGTAGGGTACTCGGCACGTGGCGACTACCTCCCTCTCATTGGGCGTGAACACTAGGGCGGTGACCTTCCCCCTCTCCCGCGCCAGGCGGGAGGCTATGTGGCCAGCGAAGCCGCTCAGCCTGAGGTCCCTGGCGTCGAGCAGTAGGCCCCGCCTAACCTCGACCACGACCCTGTCCTCCACCTCCGCCATCTTCTCGGCCAGGGCCTTCTCGTACTCCTCAGCCCTCAGCGCCACCTCATCGTCTATCAGCCTGTGCTCCTCGACCCACATCCTGACTAGCCTGAGCTTGAACTCATCCCTCGAGGATGGGGCGCTGAGAGCTGCTGCCAGCCTGTCGGCCAGTAGCGCGAACTCGCCCTCGCCCTTAACCGCGCCATCAGCGATCTCGCCCAGTCTGGTGAGCTTGCCGTAGAAGGCGGGGTCGTCGGTCAGGTGTGCGAACGCCTCCCTAGCCAGGGTAGACGCGCAGCCGCTACTCGTGTAGAGCAGGGAGACGCCGATCTCCGCCAGCTCCAGGCCATGCCTAATCGTGTGGATGTGGTGGTCCATCCACAGCACTCTGCGCCCCCTCTCCACAATATCCCTGAGGGCGCTCGAGGTCGACTGCCACGATGCCTCGTCAAGCCCGATGTCCACTATGGCGAGCATGTCGGGCGGCTCGGCCAGCAGCCTGGCGAGCGCCTTATACAGGTTGTAGGGCTGGGTTATCTCCAGCCTGGCCCTCGCCCCCTTAGCCCTCCTCAGGGCTGCCATCAGGGTGGCTGCCGCTGCCAGACCATCCAGGTCGCCGTGAGCTAGGATGACCACGCGCATTAGCAGTGAGGGAACCGGGGGAAGCTATTTAAAGATTGGCGAGCGGAGGGGTGGTGAGCATGATTAAGCGCAGGCTCGGCAGGTACCTCACCTTCAAGCCCAAGTACCTGAGGAGGGTGCTGAGCAGCTCGAAGACGGCCACCATCAGGCTGGGCCTCGTCAAGCCCATGTACAGGAGGGTCTACATAGAGAGCTGTGGCAGGCTGTACGGGGAGGCCCTGATCAGCAGGGTGCGCCACCTCAGGCTATCCGACCTTAGGGAGGAGGACGCTGTCAAGGGCGGCTTCCACAGCCTGCGCGACATGCTGAGAGAGCTGGAGGCCATATATCCCACTATAAAGCCGAGCGACTGGGTTACGGTGATAGAGTTCGAGCTCCTGGAGAAGTTCGAGCCGCCAGTGGATAAGAGGCTGGCGGTGAAGGGCGCAGCCCAGATAGCCCGCCTAGCCCTGGCTTACAACGCCTACAGGGACGCGAGGGAGCGGCTAGTGCTGGCATCCCTAGCGGCGGGAGAGGGGCTCATCGAAGCCGCTGAGGGCTGTGGCCTATCACTCGGGAAAGTGCTCGAGATACTGAGGGCGGCCAGGGATAGGCTTAGGCTCATGGGCTGCGCCCCACCGCCCAGCTAGCCGCGAGCCTCCCCCCAGACATCAGCCTGCTTGATAACGGCGCGCCAGGAGGGCGGAGCCGCCCAGGCCGGGGTGCGCGGGAGCGCATTAGAGCAAGGGGTTAGCGCCTCCTCCCCCTCACGCTCAGCCTGCGGCTGCCACCCCGCTTTGGGGGGTGGCTACTCTCCCCCGTGCTGAAGACCTCCCTGACAGCCTTGACGAGCTTCTCAGCTACTTTCTCCTCCGACTTCCTCAGCCGCTGGAGGTACTCGTAGAACCTCTCCTTCACCTCCCTGATGACCTCGTCGGGCTCCTTGAGCCCCTCCACTATCGCCCTCAGCTCAGCCTCCATCCTCCCCCTAACCTCGGGCAGCACCGCCTCGGGCACTACCTCGCTTAAGGCGGCTATCAGGGCCCTCCCCAGGGAGGTGGGGATGCACCTCTTCCTGACGACCCTGAAGTACCTCCGCTCCACGTTAGTGTGTATGTGGTCCTGCATCGTCGCGTCAGTCCCTATCCCATACCTCTTCATTAGCTTCAGCAGCTCAGACTCGCTCAGGTAGGGCGGCGGCCGGGTCTCCCCCTCAGCCACCTTCACATTCACGATCTCCACCTCCTGCCCCACCGAGAGCCTGGGGAGCGGCGACTCCCTCGGCCTCTCATAGTGGTACACGAGGGTGTAGCCGGGGTCCAACACCCTGAGGCCCTTGGCCGAGAGCTTCAAGCCGGCCGCCTCAACCTCTACTCTCTGGCTCTCAACCCTCATGGGGGGGCTGAGCGTCGCCAGGAAGTGCCTCACCACTAGGTCGTACAGCCTCCAGCCCTTAACCC
>QMRZ01000207.1 GCA_003649495.1 Thermoprotei archaeon
ACATGAGGCTGGTACAGATCGCGAGGCTAGCCACTAGGCTGGACCCCTCATTCCCCCCGGTTTACAGGCAGCTTCTGAGCGTCCATTACAGGAGGCACGTCATAGCTAGGCTCTGGAGGTATAACTCCATCACTCTCTACTGTGAGGTTAGGGCGAACCCTGTTAGGGCCTACTACCTGGTGGGGCGTGACGCCGCTGTGGCGGCTAGGGCGTTAATTAAGTTGCCAATGATGTATAGCGCGTTGATAGATGTTGACGCCGCGATAGTCTTTGGGCAGCCGCCGCCAGGCTACCTGGCGGTCATCTACCAGCTACTCTCACAGCTGGACGTGGAAATGCCGTACGGCGAGATTGTGCTGGACCCGGCGGACATCACGGCCTGGCTAAACCCATACTGGGCATTCACAGACGGTAGAGAGTGGATGTGGCCCGAGGAGGCTAGGGCGAGGATCCAATTGATACGTAGAGGCGAGAGCTGACACATCTCTAATGTGAATTAGTAGATTGTAGCCCGTCTCCTCTCTAGCTCTAATGAGTACTTCAATAGCAGGAGCCCTACGGGTATGAGTATGAGCTGCATTGCTAACACTCTTAAATCACCGATTATGTCGTTCAGCCCCGCGCCAGCCAGTAATAGCTTCCTCACAGCATCTATCGTGTAGGTGTGGGGCAGTAAGTTGCCCAGCATGGCGAGTTCCCTCGGCAGCGCGTCTCTAGGGACATATATGCCAGCTACGACTGGCGCCATTACCCTTATGAGCCACCTTATGGGCTCCACGCCCCTGTACGAGCTGGCCAGCCAGTACATTGAAGCTGACACTAGGCCCAGCCCGCTGGTAGCTAGTATCCCGAGTACGAGTGTGAGGGCAACTAAGCCCAAGTCAGTGTGGGGGGAGATCTGGAATCCAAAGAACGTGACACCGATTATGTAGTAGAGGGCAAACATTACTGTATGCATCAAGTAGTACCAGCTAGCGATCGCGAATATGTACACTAGAGGTGATATACCCGCGAGCCTGAGATAGTCGGCCATTGAGAGGAGGAGGCCGCCAACACCCATCCTGCCTAGGTAGAGGCTGCCCACCGCGTCGCGGTACACATCTAGCGAGCAGTCCAGGTACGTATTCACCATGAGCCCTGATATCAGGAAGGCCATGAAGTCCCCGCCGTAAAGCGTGGCGGCGCCAGCTCCCAGCGCCTGAGTTAAGAGCTTGAATAGGAGGAGTGAGAAGAGAATCTCGAAGAGTTGGAATGGGATGTTCCAGAGCCACCACACCGCTATCATCGATATCTGCTGGTAGTAGAAGGTTGCCATGTAGCTCAGGTTGATCCTAACCCTCTCTACTAGGCTCTCAATCCTCACTAGGCACCACCCCCTACGTAGTAGAGGTAGGCGTCCTCGATAGTAGCCCTCCTCACGTCGAGCCTGCTTATCTTAGCCCCCCTGCTGATTATCTCCTCCAGCAGCCTAGGCAACGCCTCATCGAGACTCCTCATTCCCACTCTCAGCTCGTACTCCCCAACCTCGGGGTGCAGAGTCTTCAGGTGCAGGTACCTGACATCGTACTTATTTACGACCTGGCGTAAGTCGAAGTACGCGTTGTAGACTCTGATGGTCACCGACTCCTCAACCCCCGCCTTCCTCACTAGCTCGTCGGGGCTCGCGTCAGCCACCACGCGTCCCCTATCCAGGATCACCACTCTGTCTGCAATACCCTCGCACTCCAGCGGGTGATGCGTCACGTAAACCACCGTGATGCCATACCTCTTGTTCAGCTCGCGCAGGTGCTCCCTAACCAGCCTACTGGCTTCCGGGCTCAGTCCCATCGTGGGCTCATCCAGTAGGTAGACTGGCGACCGCTTCAGAAGGCCGATGACCAGGCCTACTCTTGCCTGCTGGCCGCTGGAGAGGGATCCGAGGGGCCTCTTCATGAGATCTAGCAGGCCCAGCTCCTCAGCCATCCTAATGACTTCATCGAATGGAAAGCCGAATAGCCTACACATCACCTTGAGGTTCTGCTCAACAGTTAGCATGGGCTTGGCCCACGCTGTGGTGCCCAGGAGGGAGGGAATGTAGCTCACCTGCCTGGCCGCCTCCCTCCTCTCCCTAACTACGTCGTAGCCCATCACCTCTGCCCTACCGCTAGTGGGCGGGATTATGGTAGCGAGTATCTTAAGGAGCGTACTCTTCCCAGACCCGTTAGGACCCAGTATTACTACGAACTCACCCCTGCCTATAGTCATTGACACGCCCCTCAAGGCATGAATGACTTGCTTACGCAGATTCCTCATTAAGACCTCATAGAGAAACCTACCGCCCCAAAGCTCAAAGGAAGGAGCAGGCTCGAAGTAACCCCTACTTACTTTATAAACCCTAACGAGATCTTCAGCCACGATAGCTGATGTAGCCCTTTTCATATCCTCACCCTCGATTTTAATAGTGTTTATTTTATATATTTACTTTATCCCTTCAGGGCATTAGAATGCTGCAACATTATAAAAGCGACACTACAGGTATTGTGAGCGTGAGGAATAATGGTAGTATTTAGTTTATGGGATGTTAAAATATCTATGTGCCTAACTCCTACTGACCCTCTAAACCAGAAGGAAGGTAACCACGAAGGACATTACAGACAGGGAAATAATAAAATGAGGAGAGCCCCAGCGACTGCTTGAGGTGCTTCACTCTTTCGCTGCTGGATTACCTGCTCGTAGGCTTCTAATGGAGCGTATTGGTAAACCATATTGGTATACACTGGCGGGGGGCTTGTGGAGGTTGTGAGCTTTAGGGTTCCCAAGGAGGTTAAGGAGCGCATGAAGAGGCTTAGGAAGTACGTGAATTGGCCTGAGGAGCTCAGGGCCTACGTGATTAGGAGGGTGGAGGAACTCGAGAGGGAGATCAACTTCAGGGAGGTGATCGAGGAGCTTAAGGAGACGGGCAGTGTCCCAAGGGGCTTCTCCGCGGCATCTGTGAGGGAGGATCGTGATAGTGGTTGACGCCTCCGCGCTGGCCGCCTTCATATTGCAGGAGCCTGGGTGGGAATCACTAGCCAGCTACCTCAAGTACTGCCAACACCAACGT
>QMRZ01000208.1 GCA_003649495.1 Thermoprotei archaeon
AATCAAGGTGCTGGATGCGCAGCTAAGCGGGAGGAGGGACAGGCTATTCATTGTACTCACCGTGGAGGAGGGGGATGTGAGGAGAGTTTACGCCGACAGGATCACGGGCCTCGGCGAGTGGCGGGAGAGGGCTACCAAGATATCGCGCATAGCTTCTCTCCCCCCCTCCGAGCTAGAGGCATTATAAGCATTTTCATAGGAAAATTTATCCGCAGGTCATACTCCCTTAATTGGGGGGGTATGCCCGATTCTGAGAAGAGTAAATTACTTGAACACGTAGTCCTTGTCTCCAAGGAATTGTTAAAGAGCACCAGGTCGAGGAGCATCTCAATAAAGCTCAGGACCCTCCTCCGCTACGCCTACGTCTCATACCGGAGGAGGACCACCGACCTCAACATAATAAGGGGCCTTGTGCCCCGCGTACGCCCCCCCTCCAGGCTTGCCAACCAGTACTTCTACCGGGAGATAGAGAGGGTGCTCAGGAACAACTTTAGGATAAAGATAGAGAACAGGAGGCAGTTCAGGTACGTCGTGTTTTACAAGTAGCCCCCCTCTTTTTCCCTACTTCTCCCTTAGCACCCCTCTCCTCACCTTAACGGCTCTCCCAGCAGCCTTCTGCACCATCTCGACGCCTGAGACTACTGCCCTGCCCACCGCCACCAGCCGCCCCTCCTCATCCACCACTAACACCTCCTCGCCTGGCCTTATCTCGGGATCCGCCTCGAGCACGTGCTTGCAGAACACTGACCTCCCCCTGGCCACGTACGCCGCGGCGTCCTGGGGCACGACCACCCTCAGCCTGGGGTGGGGGAGGAGCTTGAGCAGCCTCTCGGCCCCCCTAAGCGTTGGCACGAACACGTTGTCGCTGGCCCTGAGCGTCCCCACGAGCACGCCATTGACGTATACCTCCCTGACCCTCCCGGTGGATGGCGATCTCCTCACCTCCACCTTGCCATCCAGCAGCCCCTCCGCGCCCCTACCTAGCTGGTAGGCCAATAGGGCTTTCAGGGCTCTCACGAGCTCCTCCCCAGCCTCTTCACGCATCGATTAGCCCTGGCTGCGCGGCTTAAAACGGCAGCGCGATGGAAAGCTATATACTCGCGCGCCCGGGCTATACACGTGCGCTGCGAGCTCTGCGGCGAGGAGATACGCGGCAAGGCATACCTGGGGGTTGTGGACAGGGCCACCCTCATACTCTGCGAGAGGTGCGTGAAAAGGGCCAGCAAGGTCTACGGGCCCGTGGGCGGAGGGGCTCCGAGGCCAGCGCCAGCTCCGAGGCCCCGCCCCAGGCGCGCAAGGCCTCGAGCGCCGCGGTGGGAGGAGGAGGTAGTCGTGGACTACGCGGAGAGGATAAGGGAGGCTAGGGAGAGAATGGGGTTGACGAGGGACGCGCTCGCCGCGATGCTGGGCGTCAAGGTGTCAGTGGTGAGGAGGATGGAGGAGGGCACGTTGATGCCCACGCTAGATATGGCGCGAAAACTTGAAAGGATCCTGAAGGTGAAGCTGGTAGAGCTCGTGGAGGAGGAGCGCCTGGAGGGGGGTGAGCTGGAGGAGTGGGGAGAGACGCTAGGGGACGTGGCGATATTCAAGGGATGAACGGTAAGGTGCCCGTAATCCTAGTGGAGAGGCGGGAGAGGGGGGAGAGGAGCCTCCTCCACGAGCTTAAGGAGCTAGCCCTTGCAGCTGGCTATGAGGTAGTGGGCGTCGTGACTCAGAGGAGGCCTCCTGATCCACGCTTCAACCTCGGCGCTGGGAAGGTCAGGGAGCTCGCCGAGCTGGTGAGGAGGACTGGGGCGAGGAAGGTGATATTCTTCAACGAGCTCAAGCCCCACCAGGCCTATAACCTGATGAAGGAGCTGGGCGTCGAGGTCACTGATCGCTTCTACCTTATACTGGAGATATTCGCGCAGAGGGCTGGCAGCACGGAGGCTAAGCTGCAGATAGAGCTCGCTAGGCTGAAGAGGGACCTGTCCTTCATACGCGAGTGGCTCAGGCTGGCCAAGCTCGGGGAGCTACACGGCTTCATGGGTGGGGGCGAGTACGCGATAGACGCCTACTACAAGCACGTGAGGAGGAGGATAGCGAGGATAGAGCGCACCCTAGCAGAGCTGAGGGCTAGGAAGGAGGTCAGGTGGAGGGTGAGGGCTGAGGAGAAGGGCCTCTACTACGTGGCGCTCACCGGCTACACCGGGGCTGGGAAGACGACGCTATTCAACAGGCTCACCGGCTACAACGGTTACGTGGATGGCAGGCCCTTTGCCACCCTATCCACGAAGATGAGGAGGGCCCTGATAAGGGGGAGACCCATCATACTCTCCGACACGGTGGGCTTCATCGACTGCCTGCCGCCCCAGCTGCTCGATGCCTTCTACACGACGCTCGGCGAGGTGGCGCTAGCCGACCTGGTCCTCCTGGTCTTCGACGTGAGCGAGCCCGTGGGGGAGGTGAGCCGCAAGCTCTCTGCCAGCCTCTCGACCCTGCAGTCGCTCGGCGTCTCGACCTCCCGCCTCATAGCCGTGGCTAACAAGGTGGACCTCCTGAGCGGGGAGGAGCTCGAGGAGAGGCTGGCTGTGGCGAGGAGGCTCGGCCTAGACCCGATCCCCATCTCCGCCCTCAAGGGCTCGGGCATCGACAGGCTGGAGGAGAGGATAATCTCCTCCCTCCCCCGCTACGCCGTCAGGAGGATAAGAGTCGGCGGGAGGGGGGTCCTGAGGAGGCTCTACGAGAACGCATACGTGAGGAGGGTGGAGGTGGAGGATGGGCAGCTCGTGGCGGTGGTCGAGGGCAAGGAGGAGTGGCTCGAGGCGATGGCGAGGAGGTGTGCGGCTAGATGATGCGCGCCTGGTCACTGGGCCCTCAGCTGGTTGGGGGCCACCTTGTTAGCCACCCAATTAACTTACCTTAACTATACAATGATGCCAGATGCCTGGCTTCCCTAATGAGCTCTCGTATCATGAGGGAGGAGGGAGTCTCCTCAATTTAAGGACGTGATTGTGAGCTACTCAAGATAAATTGGTTGCCACAAGACGTCTCTAGGACGTTCACTCCATCTATGCTTATGGCATTAACTGA
>QMRZ01000209.1 GCA_003649495.1 Thermoprotei archaeon
ATGCCATAGTTAACGCCGCTAACCCCTACCTCAAGCATGGCGGAGGAGTTGCAGCTGCGATAGTGAGGAAGGGTGGATGGGAGATACAGGAGGAGAGCGATAGGTACGTGAGGGAGCACGGCCCGGTCCCCGTAGGTGGGGTAGCAGTAACGGGGGCTGGCAGGCTCAAGGCGCGCTACGTCATACACGCTGTGGGGCCTAGGTATGGCGAGGAGAAGGCGGATGAGAAGCTAGCCTCCGCCATTAACTCAGCCTTGATGAAGGCCGATGAGCTCGGCCTTAAGAGCATAGCTCTCCCCGCAATATCGACAGGCGCCTATGGATACCCCCTGGATAGGTGTGCTAGGATAATGGCGCGCACGATTAAGCGCTTCGCCACTGGGGCCAGGAGCTTGGAGAAGGTTGTAGTGTGTCTCTACGGGAGGCGCGCTTACGAGGTCTTTGAGGAGATATTTAAGGAGGAGCTCGACACCCCGTAAACGTCAAGCACGTGAAGACCCCCATCCTTTAAAGGAGAAGCCGCACTAGCTACTGGCTTGAGAGGCTAGGAGCGGCCTCGCTCTAGGGCGTTGAGCGGGAGCAGTGCCATCAAGTTCATCGCCGCGCCGCAGAGCATCATGGCCCTGGGGCTGGCGTAGCCCCACAGGTAGCTGCCCAAGATGGGGGATGGGAGCGTTGCTATCCCGACCACCGTATCGGCAAGGCCGCTCGAGGTGGCTATGACCTCGGGCGAGGCTATCAGCGTGAGTAGCTTCCTCCGCGCTGGCATGTCGAAGGGCATCGATAAGCCCTGCACCAGCGCCGCTAGCGCCAGCTCCTCGAAGTTCTTGCTGAGGGCGACGAGCGCGTAGCCAGCTGAGACACCAGTGTAGTGGAGTGCGAGGGAGGCGCGCGCTCCGAACTTGTCAGCGAATGCCCCAGCCGCTAGCTGTGCTAGCTGTGAGGTGGCGGTGGTCATCGCGGAGAGCACACCTATCTGGTAGGGGGTGATGCCCACCACCTTCTTCTGGAATAGGGCGACGTAGGGCATGCACATGAAGACTGAGAAGTCGTGTATCGAGAGAGACGAAGTTAGGAGCACCATCTCCCTGCTGAGGGCCACCTGCTTGATGGCCCTCAGCCCCGGCAACCTGCCGCGCGGCGCTCCCTTGATCCCCAGGGCAGCCAAGGCCGAGGCTAGCAGCAGGAACTCGCTGAGGGAGAAGAGCTGCATGTAGCCCCACTCCTCGGCCACGAGCCCTGAGAGGTACGAGCCTAAGGCATTGGCCAGCCCGGTGGCCAGCAGGTATAGGGAGTACTTAAAGGCCCTATCCCCCCTCCCGCTCAGGGTAGCCACTAGCCTGACTGCGGCCTGCCCTCTGACTGCTAGGCTGAAGCTGTAGATCACTAGCAGCGGGATTAGCAGAATAGCTGAGGGGGCGTTAGCCACGGCGTGGAGGGAGGCTAGCTGGATTAGCGATGATGCAACTAGCGCGGCCCGGGTTGAGGCCGCGTCGGAGGCCAAGCCGGCCGGCAGGGCTGAGATGAATGTTAGCGCGTAGGTTAAGCCCGATGCCACCCCCACCTCCCATAGCTGAAAGCCCCTCTCATCTAGGAACACTGGGAAGAGCGTGAGCCAGAGTGAGTGGGCAGTGGCAGCTAGAGCGGTGGCCAGCAGGAACTCCATCGGCAACCCGCCTATACGCATCCCCGAGCTCTTCACGCCGCTGGCGGTGGGAGACGGCTCGTGGGGCATACATGCCTGCCATGGCGGCACCGGCTCTATTTGTGTTTCCCCGGGTCCCGCTAATCTTTTGAACCCAGCGGGGGCGGGGCTCACGCCACTATCTCGAGTTTAGAGGCCTTCCTCAACACGTTATCCAGAGCCAGAGCGCATGTAGCCATTGAGAGGAGGGACAGGAGCGTGATTATGCTGGCTAGAGCACCTCCCTCCTCGCCCCTGTAGAGCGGCGTTATGGAGAAGCGGTAATCGCCCACTCCTCCTATAGCGCACCTGGCTCCTATACACGTTAGGACATCTGTCCTCAGCTCCCCCTTAGCAGAATCCACCACGCCCCTCTCGTCGTAGCGTGCATCCATGTTCAAGTCTAGGCGCACGCCCACCCCCATCACCTCTACAAGCCCCCTCCGCCTGACAGTCGCAGAGGTGCCAGCGCGCTCCTTATCGTACAGTACGCCAGCGGCTGTTAACCTATTGTACACCACCCTGACCCCATTCGAGGATATTGGGGAGAGAGGCTCGAGGCCCTTGTCTACGCGCAGCACCACGGGCTCCTCATCAACCGCCGAGCCGCATAGGTACCCGCCCGGCTGGCAGTACATCTCGTAGCTAACCCTGAAGTAGAGCACCTTTATTGGAGTAGCCAGGCTCCGCGCTGCTATAGCTGAGTACGCGCCCCCCGCCACGACGGCGATTATGAGCAGGGTTAAGATGAACTTGCTGAAGGGGCCTAAGCCTGCTGTGCCGAAGTATATGTGCTTAAAGGCCCTGCGGGAGGCCGTCAGAGCCCTGAACAGCCTATGCCGCTCCTTATCTAGGAGGAAGGGCAGTAGCGCCATTCCCGCTAGGAAGCCTCCTGCGTGAGCGAACACCGCCACTCCTAGGCTCGCCCCCATGTACCCCTGGAGCACCTGTGTCGCGAACCAGAATATCAGGTAGGCAGCTGCATTCAGCGTCACGCAAACTGGGAAGTAGAAGTAGAAGAAACACATGGTGAGCCTGCTCCCCGGGAACAGCAGGAGGTAAGCTCCCAGCACGCCGCTTATGGCCCCAGAGGCCCCCACAGCGGGAGTCACGGCTGATAGCGGCCCCTCCACGGGTATGAAGGATGTGTGGAAGACCTCGGCCGCGATGCCTGACGCCAGGTACAGGGCTAGGTACCTCCTGCCACCCATGACGCTCTCGACCGATTTACCGAAGAAGTACAGGTAGAGCATGTTGAAGAATATGTGGAACAGGTTCGCGTGAAGGAACATTGACGTTATCAGCCTGTAGAGCTGAGCGGGGGTCGTCAGGTACACGGGTATGAACGCGCCCCAGTAGAGCCAGCGCTCG
>QMRZ01000210.1 GCA_003649495.1 Thermoprotei archaeon
CTCCACCACCCCCTGCGGGGCCGGGGGATTCGCGCCAGATAGCCTAGATCGGGATAGCCTGGACCGGCGTGGCATGCTCCGGTGCACGCCACATGTCCCCCGGCCTCTCCGCGGGCCAGCTTCTTTAGAAGCTCCGTGACCTGCTCCTCGTACCTGCGATCCTGGGTGAGCACGACCGCCCCCTCCCCGAAGTCCTTGTCGTACGTCACCACCACGGCTGGCACGCCGTGCCTCCTCTCCAGCTCCCGCCTGTACATCATAATCTGGTGATCGTACTTGTACGGGGATCTCAGGCACCTGTACCCCAGCAGCTCCAGCCTGCGCCTGTACCTCCTCATCAGGCCCACGCAGCACACGTCGAAAATCAAGATGAGCCTAGGCCTCACCGCGCCTCACCCCCTCCCGAGCAACCTCCTCGCCATCCTCCTCATGACGCATGTGAGGAGGCGCCCCAGTGGGGGTAGCCCGGCGTAGGGGCAGCAGCCGCCCAGCCTACAAGCGTAGACCGGGACTGGCCACCACAAGCCGTCCGCCGTCCACTCGAACCTGACCGAGTACTCGTAGAAGGGACACCTAGCCATGCCTCACCACCACTCATCCTCCTCGTCCTCCTCCTCGAAGTACTCTTCCCAGAACTCGTCCTCCTCGAGATCCTCGTCGTCGCCGTACTCCTCCTCCCACTCCAGCTCCTCGTCGGCTGGCTCCTCCCCGCCGGGGAGGGGCTCCCAGCCGCACCACCACTTCGCGGTGTAGGTGAGGGGTATGCCCCTCTCCCTGTGGAGCCTCTCTATGAAGTCGCATGCCTTGTCCAGCCTCACCAGGTAGACCTCCCTCACGCCCTCGCGCTCGTCCTCGGGCGGGAAGAAGTTCTCCGCCACCGTGACGCCCTTCTCAGCCACTATGATTGTGGCCCAGCCCGCCTCCGCCATGATGACGCTGTCCCTCAGCGTCACGCCGCAGTGGACCCTGTAGACCCCCTCCTCCACCTTCTCCACCACGCCCTTCTCGAACGCCTCTCTCCTCAACACCTCCTCGAGGGGGACTATCTTCACCCTCACCCCCTCTCACCCTCCTCATCCTCTCCTCTCGCGAGCCTCTCCCACCGCTCCTGCACTTCCCTAGGGGCTTCCCTAACCTCGATCTCCTCTAACATGTCCTCATCGATATCGTGTCCATCCATCACCATTTCTCTGGCCTCCTCCTCGGAGTCCGCGAGGACGTAAAGCGAGAACTTCACCCTAACGAAATAGAGCCTCACCCCCTCTCACCCCTTCTTGGGCAGGCCCAGCAGCTCCCGCGCGTCTTCGTCATCCAGCTCGTCCTCCGCCACCACGTGGTCCACGCCCATGCGCCTCGCCTCCTCCTCATCCAGCTTCACGACGTAGAGGAGCGCCGTGTCGGGGTCCCTGGCGTAGGCGAAGTACTTCTTCCCCCCGCTCCTCAGCCGCACCTCGTAGACCTCTATGACTTCCAGGTACTCGCTCATCCCCCCCTCACCTGGCTCAGGTATTCGCGGAGGGCCTCCTCCACCAGGGCCGTCAGCCTGCCGTACCAGGGCCGGCTCAGTCCCGCCACTATGAGCCTGTACAAGTCCTCGTCTATGCCCGCCCTTATCACGACCCTCCCCTCCCTGCTCCTCCTGCTCGCCGGCACCTTGTCGAGGCCGTGGCGCTCTATGTAGCGCCTCAGCGCCTCGTTCACGATGTCGGAGATGACGCCCCTCACCTTGGCCCTCTCCCTGGCAACCTCCCTGGCCCTGGCCGAGAGCCGCTCGGCCAGCTCCCTGTCCACCCAGAATATCCTGTAGACCCGCCTCACGAGCGTATAATTGGATAACTCGCTATTTAAACTTTCCTGATGACCAGGTAGCGCCTCCCCCTCCTCCACACAACTTGTGCCCCCAGGCGGCGGGACACCGCCTCGGCGACCGCGTCGTGCACGTACCGGCTCAACACCCTCTGCGGGGGCCTGACCCTGGCGGTCAGGCCCCTCAGCCTCCTCAGGTTGACCGTCCTGTACCTCAGGGCTATGTAGGCGTATCTCACTATCGTCGAGAGCTTCACGCTTATCTGCCTGCTCCTCGCCGCGGCCGCCATCCTCCCCGCCACGGCCACGGCCATATCCACTATCTCCTCATCGTCCACGCATCCTCACCATGAACGCCCTGGCCTCCCCCAGGGACTTGAAGGCCCTGTACGCGCCCGGCCTCAGCCTCACCCTGCAGCCGCAGTAGGGACACGTGCCGCTCCTCCACTCCAATTTTTTGATGAAAAGGCCGCGGCACCTAGGGCAGTCCACCACGACGTACATAGAGCCTCCCCCCAGCCTCTCGCCTAGCCATTATCGCTAGGATCCTAGCCCTAGCTGGGCACTGGGCCACGGCGTGCATGGCTAGGCCAGTGATCGCCTTGATGTACTCATCTGACAGCCTGCCCTTGAGGCCGTACTTGGCCGCCCTAGCGGCGATGGCCAGGGACAGGGAGTAGGATATAGCGGCCACGGCCACCAGCCTCCAGCTCTTCACGTCCACCAGCATCCTCAGCTTCTCCCCAGGCAGCAACCTGGTGGCTGCCGGCAGCAGCCTGCTCACCTCGAACCAGAACCTCTGCGTGGCTACGTACCGGCCCGAGACCCTGCGTGCCAGCCCCAGCTCCACGAGGTCTTCCAGCAGATCCCTAGCGGCCTCCCTAGATCTTCTCCCACTCCCTGAGGACATAGCAGCTCCCCCTCCTCTCCACCATGGCCCTGACCCTGGCCCCCGCCTTAAGCTCCAGGAAGCCCACGTTGTACAGGGGGCAGCACATGTCCACGGCCGGCCTCACCTCCGCGTCCGCGTCGCCGGGCGGGGGCGGGGGTATCACGTTCACGTAGAGGCCGCCCTCCTCCCTCACCAGCGCGGGCCTCCACTCCTCCTCGTGCCTGTACCTGTAGAGCCAGCGGCAGTTGCTGATTATCACTATGGAGCCCTCCTCGGCCTCGACCACGCTCGCCGTCGCCCGGCCCCGCATCCTCAGCACTACCGCCAGCAGGATGACCGCCGC
>QMRZ01000211.1 GCA_003649495.1 Thermoprotei archaeon
GCCCATCCTCTGTGCCAGGCGGGTGCTCCCCCTCGGCTCGTAAGCCTAGCTGAGCGCCTCTCTGCTACCCTCTTAACACCAGCTTGAGGAGAGCCATTCTTATCGGGACTCCGAAGCGGGCCTGCCTGAAGTACCAGGCGTGCCTCGTGGCATCCACATCGAATGCCAGTTCATCTACCCTGGGCAGGGGGTGTAGTATCACAAGGTTCTCCTTCGCCCCCTTGAGAGATTCGCCAGTCACCCTGTAGCTCCCCCTCACCTTCTCGTACTCCACTGGGTCTGGGAACCTCTCCCTCTGGATCCTAGTGACGTAGAGGACGTCGAGCTCGCTCACCACCTTGTCTAGGGATGCAACCTCCTCGTAGTCCACCCCCCTCTCCTCTAGTTTCTCGAGCACCTCACGCCTACACGAGAGCTGGGGTGGGGATATGAGGTAGAGCATCTTCGGCCGGTAGAGCGTCAGGCCTAATATGAAGGAGCGGGCTGCCCGGCCATACCTGAGATCCCCCAGCACGCCCACCACTAGCCCGTCTACGCGGCCGAGCGCGCGCCTAATCGTGTACAGGTCTATCATCGCCTGGGTGGGGTGATCCCTCGTGCCGTCTCCACCGTTTATCACGGGGTGCTCAGCGACCTCCGCGGCGAAGCGAGCCGCCCCCTCCAGCCTGTGCCTGATAACTATCACGTCGGCGTAGGAGTCCAGCATCCTTATCGTGTCAGCGAGGTTCTCGCCCTTAGCCCTGGAGGATGCGTGCTCAGGTGGGAGATCTATGTACGCGCCACCCAGCCTCAGCATAGCAGCCTGGAAGCTAAGCTTAGTCCTGGTGCTCGGTTCAAAGAAGGCCGTGGCCATCACGTAGCCCTCAAGGAGCCTCAGCCTTCTACCCTCCTCTAAAGCCCTCAGCATGAGGTCTGCCTCCTCAAATAGCCTCTCCAGCTCGCCTCTCTTAAGGTCCAGTATCGATATTACATCCCTCCCCCTGAGCACCGTGCTCACCCTCTGATCCAATGCCTATGCCCCGGCCGCCGTAATAGGCTTATCCGCCAAGGCGCGCCTCACGCTCGGCCTCTAGGAGCTCACTCAATGTAGTTAGCGCATGCAGCTTTACCCCCACGCTCTCGAGGGCTCTACGCGCACCCTCTCCCCTATCCACGACCACCAGCGCATCACGCACCTCGACGCCAGCCTCCTCCAACGCCCTCACCGCCCTGAGGATGGAGGAGCCGGTAGTGGCTACGTCATCCACCACCACGCCCCTGCCACCTCCCCTCAAATCCCCCTCAATCATGCGCTGCGTGCCGTGCTCCTTAGGCTTCTTCCTCACGTAAACCATAGGCTTCTCGAGGAGGTAAGCCACTAGCGCTGCTAGGGGGATGCCCCCAGTCTCCACGCCCACTACGAGCTCGCAGCCTAGCCCTCTCACAACCTCAGCCATCTCCCCTACTACGATCCTCAACTCCTGAGGGTGTGAGTACAGCCTCCTCACGTCCACGTACACGCTGCTGACTCCTCCAGAGCTCAGCTTGAAGGTTCCGTGCATGAGGCACCCAGCCTTCAACAGGGCCTCTATGACCCGCCTCCTCCCCACACTCCTCACCCCTCCCGTGGCTGCTTAAGGGCTTTCAGCGCCGCGTTTATGGCGTCCCTCACCCTCATGCAGGCTAGACGGGGATCCGGGCTCCTAGTTATGGCCCTACCCACTATCTCGAAGTCAGCGCCAGCAGCCACCGCGGAGCCGGGGCGCGCTCCCTGAGCCCCAATCCCCGGCGCTAGTAGCGTGAGGCCTGGCGCGGCTTCGCGAGCCTCCCTAACCACAGCCTCCCTGGTGGCGGGGACCACGCAGCCCTCAAGCCCCGCCTCAATGGCCTCCGCCAATAGTTCCTTGAAGTGAGAGTTGAGCCGCTCTGCCTGTGGGTGGCTCATCGCGACTACCCCGTAGAGGTCGGGCCTACCCTCGAGCGTAACGACCTCCTCAACACCTCCCTGGAAGAGGTGCAGTATGGCGCCATCGAAGCCCATCTCCCTAATGGCCTTTAACTCCTCAGCCACTACGTAGGGTATGTCAGCAAGCTTAAAGTCGCATAGGAGGTATAGCTCCTCTCCATACTCCTCACGGATTCTCCTCAGCGCTCCAGGCCCCCACCTGAGGAGGGCTGGGAGCCCTACCTTAATCCCAGCCGCGTAGTCCTTAACCAGTCCAACGAGCTCGTGGGGTTCCATGATGGGGACGTCGATCGCCACTATCACCCTTGACTCCTTAGCCTCCGCAATCTCCCACAGCTTAACAGGCCTCATGGAGCTGCCCTCCCTACGGTCCCGCCCTATTTAACGTAGTGTTCACCCACCGCCTGGGCCCGCTGCCCTTATCTCCGCCGCCGTGGAGTAACGCATGTGGAGCTCGGAGTATCGGTGCAACCCTACGAGAGGATCTACCTCCTCAGAATCCCTCAGCGCATATTGGATGAGATCCTGGAGCACGCCAGGAGGGAATACCCCGTTGAGGCGTGCGGCGTCCTCCTAGGCTCTATAGCTGGGGGAGTGGGCACTGCGTCTAGGGCTGTGCCCCTGAGGAACCTGCTGGCGTCGAGCAAGGCCTTCTGGTTTGACGTGAGGGAGTGGATGCAGGTGATCATCGACTCCCGTAGGGAGGGGCTGGAGTACATAGGGCTCTACCATACTCACGCTCGAGATGAGCCGCTGCCATCTCTAAGCGATAGGCATCGCATGCTGGAGGCCCCGGGCGAGATATGGCTGATACTCGCCCTTAGGCCCGGCCGGGAGCCCAAGATGGCCGCCTACAGGATAGATGACTACGGCTCCTCGATAATGAGGGTGCCAGTTGAGGTATTCTAGTTCTTAAGCGTTAGGCGAATTGCCCCCATCCCCACATGGCTCCCGTGGTTGAGGTACTGGTACAGGTCCCGAGGGAGGAGGGGCTCGAGAGAGTCGAGAAGGCGGTGAAGCGCGTCAACGAGCTTAGGGCTAGTCTCAACGCTCTATTCAACGCCATAAGGTCCAGGTA
>QMRZ01000212.1 GCA_003649495.1 Thermoprotei archaeon
CCCTTTAACCGGAGATGCTTGAGCGCGGGCCCCTTGGTGGTGGCATCCGTGTATATCGCGGGCGTGAGGGCTACTCAGGATGGGCAGAGGAGGTGAGAGAGTGAGGGGCAGGGTAGCCGATGTCGACGAGTTCCTATACTCGTGTGGCCTCGAGGTTCTTCACCCAGGCGGCCTGGAGAAGACAGATGAGATGGCTAGGATGTGCGGGGTGGGGAGGGGTAAGAGAGTCCTGGACGTGGGCTGTGGCAAGGGCGTAACGGCATGCTACCTGGCTCAGAAGTACGGCTGCGTAGTCGTGGGGGTGGACGCCTCTGAGAGGATGGTGGAGTACGCTAGGGAGCTTGCCAGTAGGAGGGGGCTGGGGGATAGGGTCAGCTTCAAGGTGGCGGACGCACATAGCCTGCCGTTCGGGGACGAGAGCTTCGACATAGTCATAGCGGAGTGCACCACTGTGATGCTGGACAAGGAGAGGGCCTTCCGCGAGTTCCTCCGAGTCCTGAAGCCCGGCGGCTGCTTGGGAGACCTCGAGATGATATGGAGGAGGGAGCCGCCCAGGGAGCTTGTGGAGAGGGCACGTGAGGTCTGGGGAGGCTTTGAGACCATGACCCTGGAGAAGTGGGTAGAGCTGCTTGAGGGGGTAGGGCTAGTTGACATCAGGGCAGTTGACTTCTCTGATGAGATACGGAGCATGTGGAAGGCCTTCATCAGGGAGCTAGGCATCTGGGGGGTGGTGAGGATGGCCTGCAAGCTCCTCCTGCGCCCCGACGTGCTTAGAGCCATGAGAGAGTACGCGGATATATTCAGCAGGTACGGGGACTACATAGGTTATGCGTACTTCGTGGGGAGGAAGCCCCAGAAGGGCTGCCGCGCTTAAGCTGCCTCTACCCCCGCAAATATTCCATCGTCTCCAGGCTTGGCTACGCGGAGGTACTCGCTCACGCCTCTCATCCTAGGAGCCCCATAACGAGCTCTCCGACTACCATGTCGAAGTTCCCTGAAGGGCATGTGCTGCGCATCTGCACCTCCTAGCTGGGTAGCAGGCAGTCCTCTCATCGTCACAGCCCACGTCGAGCAGGAGCCTATCCTCTCTGACGCGGCACAGCTCGGCCAGCTCCCCCTGGGTGGAATGGCTTCATAAAGCCTGCCCCAGCGATCAAGTCAATAATAACTCCTGGAAATAGCCTCTCCCCCGCGCCCACCCCCGACTGCTATTACGCGAGGCTGGGCCTTGAAGCCTAGCCAGGCCGCTGTGTGGCGTGCTCAAGGGCCTGCCCGTCTCCGGCCTGAGAGCCTTGCAGGGGGAGGAGGCGCTCCCCTCAGCGGCGCGCCGCAGTGGGGGCAGGCTGCCTCGCGCCCTGCTAGCCTAGCGCCGCAGCGATAGCACGTGATGAGTATCGAGACGCGAGCTATCAAGGGGTTAAGCCTGTTCCTGAGCTCGCCTGCTGCCCCGTGGTAACTGAGCCTCACGTACAGCAGGGATGCTATCAGCGCCGGGTATAGCTGGAACAGGAAGAATAGCAGTGCGTAGATGAGGCCTGTCGCCACGTTCGAGGCGTAGGAGGCCAGGAACTTGCTCAGGGTAAGCACGAGACCCAGTAGGGCCCCAAACCCCAGGAACTCGTCTATGTAGGGATAAGCTGGCACCTCCTCCACATCGCCTTCCGTGACCATCACTATCCCCGAGTTCTCTATCACTAGCTTAGCCGGGACGAAGAAGGCCAGGGGGAGGAGGAAGATCAGGTAGACGGTGGCCATGACCATGCCCTCGAAGCTCTCCACCGGGTAGTCTAGGACCTCAGCTCCCAGGGAGATCACGGAGAATGTGAAGAGGGTCGCTAGGAAAGCGAGCTTGAAGGCCCCAGGACGCCCCTCCTCAGAAGGCCTCTGGAGCACGAGAACAGCCTTCCTAGCCTGCCTCGGGACGAGCAGGTGGCTGACACGCCTCGAGAGGTAGTGCCACACAGCCCATGATATGACGCCAGCCGCGCCAAATACTACCGGCAGCGCCGGGTTCCCGAGGTAGGTCAGCAGGGTCAGGAAGGCTGCCACCGCAACCCAGAGCCAGTACCTTACCTCAGGTCACCGCAAACTCGCGCAGCCCCCCTCCTAATAAGTCTTTCCCTCGGCATTTACGCCAGTTGTAAAAGGCGAGTTTTTTAGGTCCCCATAGCTGCGAGGAGCGAGGCCTAATGTGGCTACGCGGGGTCCTAGCTCAATTGGGAGAGCATGGCCATGGGGCCTCCGGGGGAGTGAGGCGATGAGCCGGGCCAGGTGTCCCCGCTGTGGTGCCCTGAATCCGGGGGGAGCGCTCTTCTGTACGAGGTGTGGAGAGCCCCTAAAGGCTAGGCTCTGCCCCAGTTGTGGGGCGCGTGCACCGGTAGGCTCTACTCACTGCCCGTACTGTGGAGCTCCTCTAGTGGGGGGCAGCTTAGCGGCTTATAGGCGGACGATGCGGAGCGCTCAACCCTATATTCAAGAGGGCCTAAGGCCCAGGGAGGGCATAATCGGCAATATATTACTGGTGGCCGCCGCGGCATTCCGGGATAGGCCGCCCCTCTTCACCCCCTCGCCAGCAGTATACGAGAAGCTCTCCTCACATGTGGTGGCACAGGCCAGCAGGTATCTCCGGTACGCGCTCGCCGCCTTTCTGGCGGGCTCAGCCCTAGCTGTACTCGGCCTCGCGGCTAATAACGCGCTAACCCTAGCACTACCCGCCTTCCTAGCCGCGATAGTCCCCGCGCTGCTGTACCTGCTCTGGCTCAGGGAGGCTGACAGGTATGAGCCTGAGCCCGCATGGCTGCTGGCCCTGGTCTTCAGCTGGGGTGCAGCCTCCACAATACCCTCCCTCCCACTGGGGGCCATCGCTGCGCTCCTCACAGGGGGGTGGGCGGGCTCCGCGGCGCTCGTGGAGGAGCCGCTGAAGATACTCGGCGTGTACCTGATCTCCATCAGCCCCCGCCTTAGAAGTGAGGTTAATGACCACCTAGACGGCCTGCTC
>QMRZ01000213.1 GCA_003649495.1 Thermoprotei archaeon
CAAGGAACTAGTGCTGGTTATGAGCGTGGCGGCAGCTCGCTGGAGAGCACTCGTAGTCCGTTTCGATACTAGGAGGGCTGTTCAGGTCAGGGGTTTCCAAGATGTAGAGTTGAACTCGGTAATTGGGAGCTTGGAGGAGATAATCAGGCTCGATGAGGAAGAGGGAACTGATACGTGGGGTAGGCTTGGCGACCTTATCAGGCGGCTCATGAGACGGGCTAGAGCTAGGGATTCGAATGCTCATCACGCTCTAGACTCGCTGACCTCACTCTTTGACTTCCTGGCGTCGAGACGCGCTGAGTACCTCTACGAGTTCGCGCGTAGCGGGTATAAAGCGTTCAACAGAAGCTTCAACGTATATGGGCTGTGTGAATCACTGCTAAGGATATGTTAGATATGTCCGTCACAACAGCGCTGTGGGGGGTAGTTGAGAAGGTAGTAGAAAAGAGGGGGAGGAAGCTGGTAAAATACAACTACTTTGAGGATCTATGGGATGCGCTGAACGAAGGTGTGGGACTCACGATAGTCAGGGCACCTACTGGATGTGGGAAGACCGAGGCAGTAACAGCGCCCTTCCTAGCAAGCCTGAGGGAGGGGGAAAGGCGCTGGCTCTCGCTGATATACGCCCTTCCGACTAGGTCATTGAGCATCGCTATGCGCCGTAGGCTCTCGAGGGCCCTCTCGGCCTTAGGCGTAAAATGGTGTACGGTCACGCTGGATCATGGCGAACTTTGGTCAGTGAAGCCCTACCTCGAGGGAGATGTTGTAGTGACTACCTACGACACCCTACTCTACCAGTTTTACGGATCGGTGAGGCCTGGCTATCACGTGCTCCTACCGATGAGCAAAGTTCTCTGTTCGCTAGTCGTGCTAGACGAGGTTCAGCTACTCCAGGACACGTCGTGGTACGCCCTTAGCTTATTGCCGAGTCATTTGCGCTCTCTGCTCTACATGGGAGTCAGAGTAGTAATGCTCAGCGCTACAATCCCTCAGGTGTTAATTAGCGAGATAGCTAGGGTTTTGAAAGAGGCAAAGCTTCCTCTCTCGAGGATCTGGGCGGAGCCTCTCAGGCTTGTGGACTCCTTAGATAAGCCTCTGAGAGGCAGGCTCGATGTTGAGCTAGCTCGAGGCCAGATACCCTCTGAGGATAAGCTCCTGCTGGAATTGCTCAAGGAGTATGAGATGGAGGAGAGGTTACCTGCGCTCATCGTAGTAAACAAAGTTGAGAAGGCAGTCGCGGTGTACAGATCCTTGCTACGCCTGAGGAAGAGAGGAGCGTTGAAGAGAGCTTTGCCTATGCTGCTTCACTCCAGGCTTAAGGCAGGAGCTAGGCGTAAGGTAGAGGAGTTATTCGAAGGATGGAGGGCAGAAGCCGACAGGATAATTCTAGTCGCTACTCAAGTAGTTGAGGCAGGCTTAGACCTCGATGTAAGGCTTCTATTGACCGAGTTATCTCCAATTGATTCGCTTATCCAGAGGCTGGGGAGGTGCGCACGCAAGAGAGACGGGAAGGCAGTGGTATTTACTGACGCGAGGTCAGGGATCAGCGTATACCCTGAAGTCCTGTTGAGGAAGACTTTGGAAGAGATAGAAGGACGTGAGGAAGAGCTGAGGTCCTCGGTATGTGAGCTCAGCATCGCTCAGGAGTTCGTGGATAGCGTCTATACCTGCGATGCAATCGAGATGCTGCGTAGTAGGGTTGCCAGGGATCTAGAACAGGCCATCAGCTGGATAAGTAACTATCCCAACCTAATATTCGCTAGGGTGGGACATGAGCGCCCTAGCTCGCCCCTACTTAGGCTAGGGTACGAAGTCTGCTGCCTACTCCCCTCACGTAGCGAGTATACGTCACTGCTCTCTGGAGAAGAGGTTTGCCTCAAATTAAGCGAGTATGAAGAAAGGATGGTCAGACTTCCAGTAAGATCGCCTCGGGAGGAGCTCCCCGCTGTGATCCACGACCTAGAGGGTAGCAGGGTATCGCTAATATTGGAGGCTAAGGCTTCGGGCGGGCTATTACGCCTTAATGCACGACCTATGAAGCCATGTGAGGCTCTCTCCTTGGCGGCTAGTAGAAGGCACGTGCTGCTCCTCAACCCTGATTACTACGAGTTCTACGAGGGGGCTGACTTAGGGGTGGTCAATCCTTGGCGCCTGAGGGAATGAACCCGGAATGTAAGCTGCTTTCCCTGAGGCTCGCCACTCTTCCCTGCAAGGGAATGTGCAGTAGAGCTCGCCTGCCATCATTCTATAGGGAGGGGGTCGGCGGGGGATGCTGGGCGGCTCATACCGCCTTAACTCTACTGGAGGCATTGGATGTCCTAGATCAGGTGAAGGGAGTATTGAGGGGTAAAGGTCTAAGCTTGGAGGATCTCCTCGCAGCGCTGCTTCTGCACGACACTGGTAAGTTGACCATAGATTACGTCAAGTACGGCTTTAGCCAGCACAACGTCCTATCTGCGATAATTTCTCTTGATGTTTTGAGGCGAAGCTCCTTCGCAGGTGAGAGGTTCGTAATCTCACGTGCTATCCTACTTCATCATGAATACAGGATGTGGAGGGAAGTATTCAGTAATTCAATACTACTCTCCCACTTCTTCCAGGCAATAAAAGCTAAGAGGAGGGTACGTCTCGTGGACCGCTCCAGGGCTGCGCTAAGCTCGTTAGAGGCTCTAGTAGAGCTAATACTGGGTAAGGCTCCTTTGATAGAGCTTGTCACGGCTTTATCGCGCAGACCGGAGTATCACGCACGCTACGGTGAGATACTCAGGATATCCACTGTAGCTGCGGATTACAGGGAGGTGTCGAAGGCCCTCACCCTGTACTGGTTTGTACAGCTGTTCGATAATAGAGCAGCAAGCGTCCGGGAGTCTCTCAGAGATTACTGGAGGTACTCGCTTATGGGGCTTGAAGGGTACGCATCTGATCCACAGATGCTTGCTAACAAGATACTTAACAAGCCCAATGCTAAGCTTAACGTACTACTTACTTTACTTCCAC
>QMRZ01000214.1 GCA_003649495.1 Thermoprotei archaeon
ACTCAGTGCCCACCCCTGGTTCAAGATTACTGCGCTTACCTCCAAAAGGGCGGCTGGCGCCAAGTACGGTGAAGCTGTAAGGTGGATCGTGGGAGGCAGCGTGCCTGAGGCAGCTAGGGAGATAGAGCTCGTTGATAGCTCTCCAAAGGCAATAGACGCTGACATAGTGTTCTCAGCTCTCCCCTCCGATGAGGCCCGTAGGCTGGAGCCCGTATTCGCTCGCGAGGGCTTTATCGTAGTCAGTAAGGCAGCTGCCTACAGGCTGGATGAACGTGTCCCCCTAGTGGTGCCTGAGGTGAACCCCAACCACCTGGCCCTGATAGAGGCTCAGAGGGGGGCGTGGGATGGGGCCATAATTACTGACCCCAACTGCACAACATCGATACTAGCGCTCCCCCTCAAGCCGCTAGCTGAAGCCTATGGAGTGAGGAGGGTGGTGGTCACAACTCTTCAGGCGATATCCGGCGCTGGATACCCTGGGGTGCCGTCCTACGACCTGCTCGATAACGTGATACCCTATATCCCTGGGGAGGAGGAGAAGGTGTGTAATGAGCTTAAGAAGATCTTCGGTGAGGTTCGCGGCGGGCGACTTACGGCAGCTAACTTTCAGGTAGCAGCTACGTGCACTAGAGTGCCCGTGCTAGACGGCCACCTGGAGAGTGTTTACATCGAGGCTGAGGAGCCGATTAATCCTGCGGAGGCCGTTGAGCTGCTCAGGAGCTTCCGAGGTAGGCCGCAGGAGCTAAAGCTGCCTACGGCTCCTGAGTACCCGATAGTAGTGTTGGAGGATGTTGATAGGCCTCAGCCCCGGCTGGATAGGATGGCTGGCAGTGTCCCCGGCATGAGCGTTGTAGTCGGGAGAGTGAGGAGGGGGCCTGAGGATCGCAGCCTGCTATTTCTAGTCCTCGGCCACAACTTAGTGCGGGGGGCGGCTGGCTCAGCAGTACTGCTAGCCGAGTTGCTAGTGGCTGAGCACTACGTGTAGGCGGGAGAAGATAAATTGAGGTAGCCGTAGCGAATAGCGTGGCGGAGATCCCAGTCAAGGTATCAGGGGGGGTGGAGAGGTTCCGCACCGCTATAGTAGCCGCTGTGTTACTCCTGATAGCCGCGGTGGCGATAGCAGCGACTAGCGTATACCAGGTCCAGCTGGGGGAGGTAGCTGTAGTAGTGGACCCCGTGTTCAAGAGCATCAGCAGGCCAGTCCTGGGCCCAGCTATAGCGTTTAAGCCTCCCTGGGCTTACGTGGTGAAGGACTATGCGGGCGTTGAGGCTATAGACATGTTCTTCGAACCGCCCCGGGATTACCCGGCGATAAGCGCCCTCACGAGAGATGGCGTGCTCGTGGAGGTGGACGTCACTATTAGGTACAGGATAGTGCCGGATAAGTTTGATGTCTTAGTGAAGTATTACCCCAGGCTGAACTACGAGGAAGACTTCCTAGTCGCCACAGCTAGGCAGGTGGTGAGGGAGGTAATATCGAACTACACGCTGACGGACATAATAGAGAGGAGAGAGGTTGTGGCGAACCACGTCGAGACCGCACTTGCTAAGCGGCTTAAGGGCGACCCCATAATAGGGCAGTGCTTGGACTTCCTCGGCATAAATCTTAGGAACATAAAGCTACCTGACGAGGTTCTAGCAGCTATTAACGAGAAGATAGCGGCACAGCAGAGAGCTCTCAAGGCCGAGTACGAGAGGCAGGCCACGCTGATACAAGCTAACGCGACTGCCCAGAGAACCTTAATAGAGGCTGAGGCTCAAGCCAGGGCGCTCCTCACGGTGGCTAGGGCCCAGGCCGAGTCAATAGAGCTAATAGCTAACGTCACCGGCGTGCCGAGCTCTGAGATAGCCAGCTACTACTTCTACCTTGAGGCAGTCAAGGAGATGGCAAAGAGCGGTAGAGCAATTATGGTAGTCTCGCCCGGAGGAACATCCCCACTGATAGCAGTCCCAGGGACGGGGGGAGGCTAGGCGATGGCAGCTGGCCGCAGACATTTCGCCTACAGGGCGGCGGAGGAGGTAGTCAAGAGGTTCCCTAATGAGGATAAGTATGTAGTGGAGGCCGGCGTCACACCCAGCGGGAAGATTCACCTAGGCAACTTCATTGACATGGTGGTGGCTGACGCAGTCCTGAGAGCACTCAGAGACATGGGATATGACGCTGAGGGGTACCTCGTAGTGGATAGCATGGATCCCTTCCGACAGCCACCCTCGTTCGCGCCAGATGAGTTCAAGAGAGATGCGGCCAGCTACATTGGGAGGCCCTTCGAGTCTCTCCCGGATCCCTGGGGATGTCACAGCAACTACGCTGAACACTTCGTGAAGCCCGTTGAGGAGAGCTTCGAGGCTTACGGCGTAGCGCTGAAGGTCAGGTGGGCTAGGGATGTACACAAGGATGAGAGGTACTTGCGCTACCTGATCAGAGTACTCAGAGAAAGGGAGTCTGTGAGGAAGGTGTTGAATGATGTGAGGAGGAGGGCTGGCCACAGCACCCTGTACCCTGAGGGATGGATACCATATAGGCCTCTCTGCTCATCCTGCGGGAGGATAGATGAGGCGGTTAAGCCCCTAGAGGTGCTCGAAGGGGTCAAGGTCAAGTATATGTGCACGGTGTGTGGACATGAGGGAGTGGCTGACATACGGCGTGGAGAAGGGAAGCCGCCGTGGAGAATTGACTGGCCCCTACGCTGGCTGGCCTTGAACGTACACTTCGAGCCTTTAGGGAAGGATCACATGGCTAGCGGCAGCGGCTACGATACTGGCTGCGCGCTTGTAAGGGCTTTATTCGAGCGAGAGCCCCCCGTCCCCGTATTCTACGACTTCGTTTACTGGGTGGAGAGCAGGGATGGCCGTAGAGTGTACATGAAGTTTAGCAAGCGGAGAGGCGTGGGGCTGGGGGTTGATGAATGGCTTAGGTACGCACCGCCTGAAGTCCTGAGGTTCCAGATTTTGAAGAGGGACGTGGATGACATCTATGA
>QMRZ01000215.1 GCA_003649495.1 Thermoprotei archaeon
CCTACCCCCAGCAGTATTTGAAGTCCCCGCGCCCGGCGGTCACCAAGCTTAATGGCGAGGCGCCGGAGCTATTATCGATGGTCTGGGACGTGAGCGTGGCTTACTACGGGTGCCCCTACCCCAGGCATGTGGAGGCGGACCTCGAGGAGATAGCCGAGGCGGGCTTCACCTCCATCACCCTCTGCGTCAATGAGTACGAGTGGCCCAGCAGGGCTAGGGTCAAGAGGTACATCGTGGATAGGGCTAGGGACCTGGGCCTGAGGGTCTTCGTGGACGTGCACGGCTTCGGCTTCTTCGTGCCCGGGCACTTCAGCATAGCCGTGCCCAGGAACCCCGAGTGGTGGGAGGTCGATAATGGGGGCAGGCCCTACCCCCTCAGGGCATGCCCAAACAGCCCCGGCTATCGCGAGTGGCTGAGGGAGAGGGTTGCCGAGATAGTCGACAGGCTGAGGCCTGACGGCATATTCTGGGATGAGCCCTCCCTAGCTGTCCCAGAGGAGTGGCCTAGAGCGTGGACATGCAGGTGCCAGGGCTGTAGGAAGCTGTTCCGGGAGGAGCACGGCCGGGAAATGCCAGAGGAGCTGACTGAGGAGGTCAGGGAGTTCAGGCAGCGCTCAGTGTTCAGCCTCCTCGAGGAGGTGATTGAGGCCGTTAAGAGCATGGGGCTTATCAACGTGCTCTGCCTGATGCCGGAGCACACTGGGATGCATGGAATTTATTCCTGGGAGCCAGTCCTGGGGATGAAAGGCCTAGACGTCTTCTCGACAGACCCGTACTGGATATGGTTTAACAAGCCCTTCAGCTGGTTCATTGAGTGGGCTGAGAGAGCTATAGCCACGGCGAGGCGCGCGGGGCTAAAGAGCCAGATATGGGTTGAGCTCATAAGGGTGCCTAAGGGGCGCGAGGAGGACGTCTACAGGAGCGTGTTGAAGGCAGTAGAGCTGGGCGCCGACGCGGTAGCCACCTGGAGCTTCAGGGCTGAGGAGGGCTCAGAGCACTCCTGCGAGGATCCAGAGGCAGCCTGGAGGGCCATGGTGAGAGCCGTCAAGGCCATCAGAGCTTAGGGGAGCTCGCAACTCGTGGGAGCACTTATATTAGTGGGAAATAAGTATTGAGTGGGATTATGCGTATCGTGGTTAGAATTGACGAGAAGGGGAGAGTGCTGATACCCAAGAGGGTTAGGGAGGAGGCTAAAGTGGGACCTGGTGATCTCGTGGCCATATACCTGGAGGAGGGGAGGATCTGCCTACAGCCCCTTAAGTCGGTGGCTGACGAGCTCTACGGGGCCTATAAGGTGGAGAAGTGGCCCGAGGATCTGGACGAGTTTCTCGTGGAGGCGGTGAGGCAGTGGTGGAGGGGCCGAGGTACGTAGATGTTAACGTGTTTGTCTACTGGCTCGGGGGCCACCCGTCCTACGGGGAGGTGGCCCGGGAGTGGGTTAGGAGGATTGAGCACGTGTCGCGAGGCTTCATCACATCTAGCTTAACCATCTATGAGACTATCGTGGTGCTGGCGGGCCTAACTGGCCGGAGCCTGAGGGACACCTTGTTCGTGAAGGGGATTGTGAGGGCCTTTGAGAGGCTTAGGGGGTTGAAGATAGAGCCGTTGATGAGCGAGGACCTGGCTCGGGCGGCGCAGCTCATGGAGGAACACGAGCTAGGCTATGAGGATGCTCTGCATTTAGCAGTCGCGCTGAGGGCTGGTGCCTCCGCCGTCGTATCCAACGACAGGGACTGGGATAGGACTCCTCTGCCCAGGCTCTTCTAATATTAGGATCTTCCAACACACTATAGGCTGACTTCGTAGAGCAGTAGCCTGTCAACCTCCTTGTCCAGGCCCACGTCCCTGGGGTCTATCGCCTCCACGTATATCAGCACCCTATCCTGGAGGGGGTCTGGCACTACGTCACAGTAGCTGTGCACGGGGTACCTCTCGTGCTCGTAGGGGGACTTGGGCTCCCACCTACCCGAGAAGAGCTTCACCAGGCTCATCCTGTGGAGGTCTATCAGGTAGGAGGAGAAGGTGTCGGTGACTGCCGCCCCCTCTATGACGACCCTGTTCTCGAAGCCCACGAATATGGGGCCCAGGGAGCCAGCCAGTATCTTGCCGCAGAGGAGCAGGTACGCTGGCTGTGGGCCGCCATCCAGCTTGAGGACTCCAAGCTTCCTCCACCTCACTCCATCGTTGCTGACTGCTAGCGCCATGTTGACGCGGGCGCCATCATTGGCCTTGTAGAGCGCTAGGTAGACGCCGTCGATTATGTCTATCGTCGCGTCCCTCGCCTCCCTGCAGTCGTAGGATGGGCCACGCCTTATCACTAGGCCCTTGCTCTCCCACGGCCCCCTAGGGTCGTCTGAGGTGAGTAGCAGCGTGTCCCAGCCGGGCACGGGGGCTGAGCCCACGTTATCGACGGCCAGGTAGAGGTGGTAGCGGCCAGTCGCCGGGTCTAGCAGCAGCTGCTGCCCCTCAATGCTCCTAACCTCCAGGCCGGTCATCTCGCTGAGCTCCTCCTTGGTGATGGTGGCCACTAGGTTGAAGCCCTCCCCATCTCTAGACTGGTAAATCTCGACCGCGTAGCCCCTGATGGGCCTAGCCCTGCGCGGCCTACACGTGAGTAGGTACTCGCCATGCTCGGCGTCGACTAGCACTTTGCCAGCGCCCCTCCAGGAGCCTGGGCTGTAGTCGGGGGGCTCGAGGACTACTCTCTTGAACTCCCTCCTCCTCAGCAGGTAGGAGGCTGGGAGGAGGCCCTGCCACCCCATCCCCACGTACTTCCTAAGGTTGAACACGTGAATGCCTTGGAGGCTGATGGTAAATAAGGAGAGCGTCGCTGCTCCTCAGCCCAGGAGGGTATCCAACAGCAGCATTGCTGTGAAGCCAGCGAAGAAGCCGAGGGTTGAGGGCTCGTCATGCTCATGGCCGTAGATCTCCGGCACCACCTCGTGCACCACGACGTACAC
>QMRZ01000216.1 GCA_003649495.1 Thermoprotei archaeon
GCTCCCGGTTCTCCTTCTTTATGTAGACCACCTTATACTCGCTCGGGTCCTTAATCAGCCTGCCGCACACACATTGAATGTACTCCTGCTCCTCTGACAACTCTACCCCCTCAACCCGGTAGTGCCGCCACACCCTCTTAAGAGTTCCGCCTGGTGCCTACCTCTTTTTCTTACTCTTCTTCCCCTTCTCCTTCTTCTTAGCCAGCTCCTTGGGGAGCAGGTCCTGCTCCACCACCTCCACGACTGGTATCACCACTATCCTATTATCGTTGGCCATCTCGTCGCTGAGGGCCACGTCTCCCGTGAACTTGTTCAGTAGAATGTACCTGCCCTTGACCTTGCCGCGGCTCTCGTAGTAGTATATTATGTGCGTGTCGTAGGCCGGGAATGGAACGTAATAGATGTGCCTACCATTCAGCTCCACGTGGTGCAGCAGGTAGACTTGTGAGGCTACCGCGACGCTTACCAGGTCTCTGAGCTCCTTGACCCTCACTAGGTAGGGCCTCGTCAAGCCCACAGCACCTCCGCAACCCTTATACCACTCTTAACGTGGTGTACTTGCCGGGATGACTCTTATTAAGGTGACTTGCCCCCACCTGAGCTCCGTGAGGAGACCGCGGCTGTAGGACCGGCCCCCTACACCGCCCAAGCAGCTAGGGCGAGGGCCGCCGCCCTCGCCAGGGTCACCAAGAACATCCTGCGCGGCGTAACGGCGAACTTCCCCACCAAGAAGCGGGCATACCAGACTATCCTCGTGTCCCTCGGGTTGAAGTAGAAGCGCAGCCACTCCACATGGTGCCTCGGGCTCACGGCCCAGAGGTGCCACGTCACATCATTCAGCAGCCACACTAGCGTGGCTAGGAAGGCCGCCTTCAGGGGGGCGGCAGGGTGAAGCGCTATGAAGGGGACGACGTAGAGGGCCGCCAGCACTAGGTGGTAGCCCTCATTTCTCACCTCTCCCCTGGCTAGGGGGAAGGGGGGCTTCAGGCTCCACGGCCTACCCACCCATATGAGGGTCTCAGCTACGTTGATTAGCTGCGAGTATGCTACCGCCAGCACGAGGTCTGGGAGCGATATCATGCCGCGCTTAGCAGCCTGCGGATGCTCTTCTCATACGGCGGGTAGAATATCCCTCTCTCAGTGATAATCCCCGTGATGAGCTTGGGCGGCGTCACGTCAAACGCGTAGTAGATCGCCTCAACTCCCTCGGGCGCTATGCGCCTCCCATAGATGTACACCACCTCCTCGCTGGGCCGCACCTCTATGGGTATCTCCCCGGGCCCCTCTATGGACAAGTCGAAGGAGCTCGTGGGCGCTGCGACGTAGAAGGGGACTCCATGCTCCCTCGCCACGAGCGCCAGGGGGTAGGTGCCCACCTTATTCGCCACGTATCCCCTCCTAGTCACTCTGTCAGCCCCGACTATCACTAGGTTGACCCCCTCTCTCTCCATCACAATGCCCATCGCGTTGTCCGTCACCACCTTCACCTCTATGCCAGCCTGCTTCAACTCCCAGGCGGTGAGCCTAGCGCCCTGCAGGTAGGGCCTCGTCTCGAGGGCTATGACCCTCACCCTCTTCCCCCTTTCGTGCGCCAGGTATATGGGCGCGGTCGCAGTGCCGTAATAGCTGGTCGCGAGGGAGCCAGCGTTACATATCGTCATCACAGTATCGCCATCGTCTATCAGCTGCTCCCCCAGCTCCCCAATCCTCCTGTTACACTCCTCGTCCATCCGCTGCACCTCTAGCGCTGCCCTCACCACCATCTCTCTCAGCTCCTCCACGTCGGCGGCCGCCCTAGCGGCGCGCAGCACCCTGTCCACCGCCCATGGAAGGTTCACAGCAGTGGGCCTCGTGGATTTGAGGATCCTGGCGCACTCCTCGAGCTCCCTCAGCGCCTCCTCCAGGCTCCCAGCCCTCGAGTGGACTGCGGCGAGGGCCATCGCGAACGCCGCCGCCACCCCTATGGCGGGCGCGCCCCTGATCTCCATCCTCCTAATAGCCTCAGCCACCCTGCGCCAGTCACTCGTCTCCACATACTCGAGCTCGTGGGGAAGCTTGAGCTGATTTATCAGCCTAACCCTCCCATCAACCCACTCTATAGTCCTGGGGAGGCGCAGCATCTCGGCTTAACCGCCAGCCCTACCCTTAAGTGCGTTCCGCCCATCCCCCGGCGTCGCAACTGAGCCGGGGCTGAGGTAAGCGCCCAGCAACCGGGGCGCACCGCAGGTGCGGGTGTTCAAGCCCCGCTGGGCGGGAGAGACCTGAGGACTGCCCGTGCGACCAGGTTAGCGACCCGGAGGGGCTCAGGCACTCTCCCGTGGGTGGTGAACGCGTTTAACACGGCCTCCACCTCACGCCTCCCCATCCCGTAGTACCTCACGAAGACCCTGGCCCTAGTCCTCCTCACGTAGACCTCCTCTCGGGGGCCGAGGCTCCTGTAGAGCCTTAGCCGCTCCTCATCCTCTCCGAAGTACCTCCTTATGAACTGCTCTATCCCGGGCGACTCCTCGTAAGTCACGCTTATCAGGGGCACCCCCGTCTCCTCGTACACCCTCCTCAAGTCGATTATGTTGAACCACGAGATGATGCAGCCATTTATCATCACACAGTTTATGTCGCTGCGCCCCAGGCTCCTGTATATCGCTAGCACCCCCTCAGTCGCGTCCAGGCCGCCGACAGTAGCCGTTGCTAACGCGACCCCATCGATCACCAGGTCCCTCCTCATGACAACCCCGCAGAGGATTGACTTGGGAATCCCCCTCCTGAAGCTCTCAGCTATCCCCAGGCACCTGAAGCCCTTCTTGTAAGGTATCATCAGGCTTCAGGGGGCGGCGGGCGAGATAAAGGCTAGCGCTACGAGCAGCTACACATGGACGCCGTGCCCACAGCGCTAGAAGAGCAGCTTCTCGAGCTTTGAGAGGACTCGCGCGCCATCCTCCGTCACCAGGACGTCATCC
>QMRZ01000217.1 GCA_003649495.1 Thermoprotei archaeon
ATCGTAGAGTACGTTAGGAGGAGGGGCGCGCTGCCCTTCTTGACTGACACGACTACGCTCTACTCGGGTTTTAGGAGGACTGCGGTCGATTACTTAGAGACGGCCGCTATAAACGGGTTTGACCTGGCTACGGTGGGTGCGCCCATAATAATAGCAGACGGCCTCCTGGGCCGAGACTATAGAGAGGTTGAGACGCCGGGAGAGCTGGGGAGGGTTGCGGTGGCCTCAGCTATTGCTGAGGCTGACGCCATGGTGGTCTTAACGCACTTCAAATTCCACATCTCCTTCGGGATAGGAGGTGCTCTGAAGAACGTGGCGATGGGGTGCTGCGCGAGGAAGACGAAGTATGACATGCACGCCGTCGCGAAGCCGCGGGTGGTGGAGGAGAGGTGCGTCGGCTGCGGGCTGTGCGCGCGCCACTGCGCGTACAACGCTATAACGGTAGTCGGCGGCAAGGCCCGCATAGACTACGATAAGTGTGTGGGGTGTGGCGATTGCGTCGCCATTTGCAGGTTCCACGCAGTAAGGATGATGTGGGGTGGAGGTGAGCACGCTGAGAGGATGTTGAGGAGGGCTGCTGAGGCCGTATACGGAGTGCTCAAGACGTTTGAGGATGGGAAGGTCCTATTCGTAAGCATACTGGCCGACATCACCAGGATGTGCGACTGCGCGACATCCCTAGAGACGCCGCTGATCCCGGATATAGGGATTCTAGCATCTTATGACCCGGTAGCGATAGACCAGGCGTCTGTAGACTTAGTGAACTCGATGCCAGCCTTCAACCCCAAGGAGGATGGTAGCATCGAATATGTGCCGCCGGGAGAAGACAAGCTGAGAGTATTCTATCCAGAGATCCCATGGTGGATATTGCTGGAGGAGGCAGAGAAGCTAGGCATAGGGCAGAGGAAGTACGAACTAGTGGTCATCTAGGGGCTAAGCCGAGAATCACAGTAAACCCTTGAGCCTGCCAAGGATGTGTATTTTTCCGTAAACGCGTTTTTACTCCAGGACCAGCTGCTGCTCATCTCGTTGTGAACTCGTGGCCACACCTAGGGCATTTTACGTAATTGCAGCTGAGGCTAGCGGCGGGACAGCCGCTGCAGGCGAAGGCGCGAGAGTAGGTTATGCTGAACTCATACCCGCAGCGTGGGCATCTCACCAGGTCTCTGCCGCCCTTCAGCTTGAAGGACGCCACGTGACCTCTACTCCCCTTCTGCGTAAAAAGGTTCCTCAGTTACTCGAACTCTATGGTGGCTGGAGGCTTGTTCGTCACGTCGTATAAGACTCTATTCACTCCCTCAACCTCGTTGACTATCCTCGATGCGATCCTCTCCAGCACATCCCACGGCAGCTTAGCGAACTCCGCAGTCATGGCATCCTCGCTCACTACAGCCCTTATTGCTATGGCGTACTCATATGATCGCGCGTCCCCCTTAACCCCAGTCGTCTTGACCGGGAGCAGCACTGGGAAGGCCTGCCAGAGCTGGCCGTAGAGGCCAGCCCTCCTGAGCTCCTCCTCCACTATCTCCGTGGCTCTCCTCACGATCTCGAGCTTCTCGCGCGTCACCTCCCCCACCACCCTGACGGCCAGGCCGGGGCCTGGGAATGGATGCCTCTCTACCACCTCCCCCGGCAGCCCCAGGGCCCTGGCTATCCTCCTGACCTCGTCCTTGTAGAAGTCAGCTAGCGGCTCTATCACCTCGAGCCTCAGCCTCTCCGGGAGCGTGACGTTGTGGTGGCTCTTTATCCTGTCTGAGGAGCGGCCAGCCCTCCCGCTCTCTATCCTGTCGGGGTATATCGTGCCCTGCACCAGGTACCTGAACTCCCCGTACTCCCTCTCAAGCCTCTCGGCCTCCCGCTCGAGGACCCTGAAGTACACCTCGGCTATAGCCCTCCTCTTCTCCTCGGGGTCATCCACCCCCCTCAGGGCGTCCAGGAACTCCTCAGCTGCATCAACCAGGTGTACATGCTTGAAGCCAAGCGACTTGAGGGTGCGTTGAGCCCACCCCGCCTCCCCCCTCCTGAGGAGGCCGGTGTCTATGACCACTAAGTGTATTGGCTCAGCTCCAATGGCCATCTTCACCAGGTAGGCGGCAGTTGTGGAGTCGACGCCGCCGCTGGCCGCCACTAGCACGTTGCCTCCCCTATACCTGTCCCTAATCCGCCTCACTATCTCCCCCACGAGCTCCTCAGGCCTCCAAGAGGGCTCCAGCTCGGCGACCTCCACCAGGAAGTTCCTGAGGATTGTTGAGCCATACTCGGTGTGCCTCACCTCTGGATGGAACTGGAGGCCGTAGACCCTGGCTCCCACCAGCCTGAAGGCCGCGATCCTGCTCACGCTGGTCCTGGCCAGCACGCGGGAGCCGGGGGGAGCCCGCTCAACTACATCCCTGTGCGACATCCACACCCTCTGCAGCCTCGGCGTGCCCCTGAAGATTACGTCGTCCGCGACTACCTCCAGGGTGGAGCTGCCGTACTCCCCCTTCTCGCCCCTCCTGACCTCGCCGCCCAGCATTCGGCTGAGGAGCTGGTGGCCGTAGCAGATGCCCAGCACGGCGAGCCCAGAGTCTATAGCGCGCCTAATCACCCTAGTGTCGGGCATGGGGGCGCCCTCCTCGTACACGCTGTGGGGGCCTCCCGAGAGTATGAGCGCGCCAGCCCCCTCTAGGTCCCTCAGGCTTAGCGAGTCGTAGCCCACGACCCTCGCGTAGAAGCCCAGCTCCCTCACCCTCCTAGCTATTAGGTGAGCGTACTGGCCTCCAAAATCCACGACCACTACCTCACGCCGGGTGCCTCTCATGTGCCTCACCCACCAGCTGGACTATCATCCTGTCGACATCCCTCCTGCTGAGGCCCAGGCCTACTAGCTCGCCCTCCTCGACCACCACCCTCCCATCCACCGCCACGAGCCTGGGGGTGGCCGCCCCCTCCACTACCCTCTCGAG
>QMRZ01000218.1 GCA_003649495.1 Thermoprotei archaeon
CCCTCGGGCTATCCTGGAAGCACTCGACCACGCTGCCAGCCGACACCCTGAAGCCCCTGATCTCGCTCATGTAGCTCAGGAACGAGGGGTTGACCCTTATGACCTCCCACCTCTGCAGCGCCCTGTAGACCCTCACGCCCCTGTCGCGCCCATCCGCGTCAATGTAGAGGACTAGGATGTGGTCCCCGTGGAAGTCGGCCACGCCCGCGAGGCCCGTGGGGCTGGACCTGGCAGCCGCCAGAGTCTCCTCATCCAGCTGGACCTCACACACCTCGCCGCAGGCTGGGCACGTGACCCTGAGGACGCGCACCGCCCTAGCCGCCATGGCGCCTCGCCAGCGCCTCAGCCAGCCTGAGGAAGGGCTGCTCCACGTTTATCCCAGCCTTAGCGGAGGTCTCGAAGTACGCCAGGAAGCCCCTGTGCCTCGCGTACTCCTCGGCAACCTCCCTCGGCACAACCCTCAGGTCGGCGAGGTCCACCTTGTTGCCCACGAGCACGCGCGGCACATCCCCTATCGTGTTGAGCACCACCTCGAGCCACCCCTCCAGGTCCGTGAACGTCTCATCCCTAGTCACGTCGAAGACGAAGACCGCCCCCTCAGCCCCCCTCAGGAATATGGGGGCGAGAAACCTGAACCTCTCCTCCCCGCCCAGGTCCCATATGACGAACGTCAGGGATCCGTCAGAGGTGGAGACTTCCCTGACGTAGTGGGCCACGCCCACCGTGAGCCTCTGCAGCGGGTTGAAGCTGGAGCCCGTGAACACCCTGGCTAGGCTGGTCTTCCCAACTCCCCCATCCCCGCAGAGGACTACCTTGACCCTCCTCATGGCCCTATGGGGTCAGGAGCTTGCCTAGGCTCTCGGAGGCCCTCCGGGCCTGCCAGAGCGCGTAGCCCAGCTTGGAGTCGGGCCTAACCACCATGACCAGCGTGAAGTCCTGGTTCACGCTCCTGATGATCAGTACCTCCCTCTCACCGAAGGCCACCAGCTGCTTCAGGCCGCCGCCCCTCAGCTCCCTCACCACCTGCTCAGCCACGCCCTGCAGCGTGGCGGCCATCGCCGATATCTTCAGGTCGTCGACGCCCTCCGGCATCACGGCCGCTACGGGCATCCCATCCCCGCTCACAACTGCGCACGCATCAAGCCCGGGGTTATCCCTCCTCAGCTCCTCCAGGATCTGGCTGAGCTGCTCATACCTGCTCTTCAAGGCATCACCCGGCCTCAGCCCAGCCGAATTATTAATTAACCTTTTGGTCGGCTAGCCCCCTACTCCCGAGACCTCGGCGACCCTTATCGAGGGCGCGTAGTCCTCGAGGAACATCGGCGCGTATATGTACGCCCTCCTCCACTCACCCTGCCTGTCCTCCGCGCTGTACATGTATATCACGAACCAGTACGAGTAGGCCGTGCCCCTCCTCACAGTTATAGCCCTGTCGACGGGGTAGAACTCGTACTCGAGCGAGTGCTGCGGCAGGCCGCCGGGCGCCCACTTGGTCACCGCGAACCTCGGTCTCCCACCCACGTCGTAGAGCGCGTCCACGGCGGACCTGGATAGGAAGACGGCTCTGCCGATGCCGTTGCCCCAGTGGGTGCAGAAGAAGCTGGGGTACGTGTACTCCGCGTGGCTCCACAGGCTTGCGTAGCTGTACTCCTTGGACACGTTGTAGTAGGTGCGCCTCCGCCACCACCGGCCAGCGGCCTCCTGAGCCTTCAGGTACATGTAGTAGGCTGGCCTCCCCCCGCCCATCGAGCTGAACATCCAGAAGCCCTGGTCAGTCTTGGTGCTCTCCCAGTAGACGTGTACTAGGCAGGCAGCGTACCTGCTCCCGTTTATCACGTAGACTATCGCCAGCGTGTCGTAGTAGTCGTCGCGCACTGCGCCCGTGTACACGTTCCCCACCCTGGTCGAGTTGAGAGTCACGAATATCCTCACGGGCAGCGCGGCCCACGAGTAGTTCCCCGAGTAGCGGTAGAACACGCGCCACGTGCCGTATGGGCGCCAGGCGCCCAGCTTATTGCCCCAGGTCCCGAACGCGTGTATGTTCGTAGGCCCATACGCAGTCCCATCCGGGTCTCTGAACCCTAATGCTGCTACCCCATAGTAGTTGTAGCCGTAGTCCCTCATCACGGGGTGCTCCGCGTCTATCAGCTCTATCCTGAAAGTCTCGGAGGCCACGTCCTTGTACTCGGGGGGCCTGTAGTCGTACCAGAGGCTCGTGTTCCACCTGATGATGTCGGCGTCACAGTCCCTCTCCCAGGTTATGTTCACGTACACCACCCTATCCTCGGCGCGGGGGTAGCTCACCTGGAACACGAGCCTGCACGACTGGTTGAACCAGTACGTGGGGTCAGCTGGCGCGCGGGGCCACCACACCTGCTGCCCGTGCCACTCGCGCTGCTCCCACAGCTCGGCCTGGAAGGGAGCTAGCCTCCACGTGGATCCATCCCTGCTCGTGTAGATCCGGAGCTGCTTCACGGGCACCGGGGGTATTGGGGGCGGCGCCTCGTTCTCAAGCGGCACCTCGTTCAGCAGGAAGTGCAGGCTAAACCTCCAGTCCAGCTCAACCGTGTACACCTCGTCTGGAGTAGAGGATCGTGCTATGGTCCTGTACCCGTTGCTGTAGTACACTACTTTATCGGGAGTGTTCTTGATGACCTCTAGCACGATGTTTGTGTAGGTCATAGCTGACGCGACCAGGCCCCTCCAGTCCTCCACGTATAACCTCAAGGGCACCACGCCCCATACCGGATCCACTTGGGGCTTCATTTCTATCAGCCAGACCCCGCCGCCGAGGTACTCTGTGCTCTTTATGTCGGCCTCCCGCCAGTACCCGTACTCAGAGAAGTCCGGGTAGAGCACCCTGATGTAGACTGGAGTCATGTTGCTCACGGGCCCCATGTCGCTGAGCATCTGGAGCCAAATCCTGGTGCGCCCCCCACCC
>QMRZ01000219.1 GCA_003649495.1 Thermoprotei archaeon
CCAGGCACGAGTTCATGGAGGATTACATCAGGAGGGAGCTAGAGGAGGCAGGCGTAAGATACGAGGTGGTGTACGACGGCGCGGTGACGAGAGTTGTCATAGGGCCCGGGGGCGGGAAATCTCGAAGCATGTCGCCGTGTCGAGGTGATAGGGGTTCTGTGAGGCGATGGGAGCTCTAGTTAGGGCTTTAGCAGCTTAGCCTCCTCGAGTATCTCCTCAGCCTCCTCCTCCCTGACTCCAGCTATCGACGCTAGCTCTCTCGCGTCCATCCTCCACAGGTCCTCAAGGGTCACGTAGCCTGAGGCTAGTAGCCGCCTCCGCGCCTCCTCCCCCAGGGAGGAGAGGACTGTTATCGGGTATAGCCGTGTCTCCTCCACCAGAGCCTCCAGCCCCCGGCCCTCTGGGTACCTCCACGCTACAGCCCTCATTCCCACGCACTCCACGTACTTAACGGCCTCGAGTGTCAGCTTCGTGTTGGTGACTATCCACGCCACGTCGAAGTAGTCCCTGAGGTCTAGGAAGCGGGCGTAGACGTAGAGCGCTACCTTGAGATCAGTCCTCGTGCCGGGCGCATTATGATACTTGCACTCTATCATGTACCTGCGCCCGCCCTTCTCAGCGACGATGTCGACCTCGTGGTCAGCGCACCGCCCCTCCAGCACCACATTAACCCATGTGGAGTAGCCGAGCTTGTTGAGTAGCCTCGCGAAGTACTTCTCGAATGGGTAGCCCTCCGGCCCCAGCCTCATTATGGCGCGCCTGAGCACGTACCTGAGCGCGTGGGCTGGGCGCCGCCGCCTAAGCAGAGATTCGAGCTTGCGGTGTATCTCGTGGGTCGTGACCCGCGGTGGCAACTCCTGCTCCACCTCGACAGCTAGGGCGGAGGCCTCACCCTCTGGGACTCCACATCGGATCAAGCTGGCCACAACCTTATCCCGGCTGTAGGGCTCGACCTCCCCTGAGGCTTTGACGACCTCCACTGCCACATAGCTCACGTAAGCTCCTCCAAATAATAATCCTCACTGTGGGGCTGCCTGAGGGTGCAGGATTATTAAGGAGGAGGGGAGGTAATCATGACAGCCGAGCTGGTGTAGGGTGATCAGGTGGGGGGGCTCACGTATAAGGAGCTCCAGGCTCTAATCTCCTGGACTAGGTCTGGGTCCAGGAGGGTGCGCATACGCCTGAGGGGGTGCAGGTACTCAGTTAGCATAGGCAGGTACATTAGGGCTGTGGATCCAGCTGGGCGGGTCATCCCCTGGGGGACGGCTTTCGGCACCAGGGCGCCACACGCCGTCTTATCATCGTTTAAAGTAGAGGAGGTTATTGTTGAGGAGGGGGGTGGGGAGAAGAGGTTCGGAAGCTTAGAGGAGCTGTTGAGGTACGCTGGCCTTAGGTAGTCCTGGAGCTCTTCACTATCTCGTCTAGGGCTTTGAGGTCGTCATGTGTTAACTTTACATCAGCGGCCTCTAACGCTTCTTCCAGGTGCTGTAGCCTTGATACGCCAACTATGGGTATGATGGGCACTCCCCACACCCCCTCCCCCATGTTTATCACCCACGCCGTGGCCAGCTGCGCCATTGTGAGGCCCCTCTCCCTCGCGAACTCGTTGAGCTCCAGCATCAGCTTTAAGTTCTCATCCGTGAAGAAGCGGCTGAAGTCCTGGTAAGTCCCTCTCGAGAGTGGTGGGATTACCCACTTCCTAGACTTGAAGTCCACGTACTTGCCCGCCAAGAGGCCCTGGGCGAGGGGAGAGTAGGCGGCTATCCCCATGCCGAAGCGCTTGGCTATAGGTATTATATCCCTTTCTATGCTTCTATCAAGTAAGTTATACCTGTACTGGAGGACTACTATCGGCTCAAGCCTCCACTCCCTGGCGAGCATCACGTACTCAACGAGGTGGTGGGCGGGTATATTGCTCATCCCCAAGTACCTGACGAGCCCCTGCCTGACTAGGTCATTGAACGTCGTCAGGGTCTCTAGCTTGGGGGTCTCCGGATCAAACGTGTGCGCGTAGTAGATGTCCACGTACTCCATCTGGAGCCGCTTGAGGCTCTCCCTTATCTGCCACATCACGTGTTTCCTGCTGAGTCCAGCTCCGTTAGGGCCGGGGGACATGCGGCCAGCCACCTTAGTCGCGATTACTAACTCCTCCCTGTCCAGGCCGAGCTCCTTAATCGCCTTGCCAAGTAGCCTCTCTGCGTTACCCACGTGTGTGAGGGGCACCGGCGTTATCCCCCCGTGATACCTGTTGGCAGTATCTATGAAGGTCAAGCCCTCATCGTAGGCCCTCTTCATTATCCTCTTGAACTCCTCATAGTCTATCTTGTAGGCGCCAGCCTCATCCCTCTCGGGGAGCCTGGGCAGGTGCCACGTGCCGAGGGAGACCACGGAGACCTTCAAGCCACAGTTATCGGCAAGCTTCACGTGCCTCATCAGATGAAGAAGCGAGGGCCAGGTATAAACCAGTATTGAGCTTAGCTGAGAATCGCTGGCCAGCCAGGGAGGCTAGCCTCGTAGCCTCCTTAAGGCTCGGCTTCTACCTCCCACCGCAGGAGTGCACTATAGTCCTCATTGAACCAGAACCTCCCCTTAACTCGATGGCCAGCCAGCACGTGAGGAAGCCACAGCCTATCGTCAGCCCACATCTCCTCGAAGGGCAGGCTCCTCACGCTGAACCACCGGGGCTCAGCCTCATCACTGGGTCTCGGCTCTCCCTCAAACCTCCTAGATTTATACACGTACACCACCCAGTCAGGCCTACTGCTAGTCGAGTAGAACTCCAGCTTGCCGGCGGGCTCTAGCTCGAGTACCCTCACGCCAACCTCCTCTAGCACTTCCCTCACAGCAGCCTCCTCCGGGCTCTCCCCCTCCTCCACCCTCCCCCCAACTC
>QMRZ01000220.1 GCA_003649495.1 Thermoprotei archaeon
AGGTTGAGGGGAGTTACTACCTCTCATATAGCGAGGAGTACGTGAAGCTTAAGGTAATACTCCGCGGCCCGAGGCGGGGGATCAGGGTCTCTCTGAAGCTCTTCGATGGAAGCGTGCTCCTCAAGGAGAAGGAGTTAACTGTGTGTGGAGTTGGGGTGCTCTTCCTCAAGCTCCCCCCGCTGAAGCGGCCCCGCCTGGTGGTCGCCTGGGACGATAAAGTCAAGACCATCAACGTTAGGCTGGGAGGCGGAGCCCTCGTAAGGGTCGAGGGTAAGCACATAGTGCTCATGCTAAGGAAGAGGAACTTCGACATGTTCGAGGATCCCTTAGGATGGCTTAGGAAGCTCGACATGGCGTACGAGGCCTATGCTGAGCTCGTGGGGGCTGTGCCTTATAACGGGGCTAAGATAGCGATAGTTGAGGTTAAGGAGTATCCTGGGGGCTGGGCTGTAGCGGGGAATCCGATAAAGTGGTACTCCCCCTATATCCCTGACGCGATAAAACAGATTAATGAGGGGGATTGGCTCTTTGGAATACTCCATGAGATAAGCCACGACTTCGACCTTGACGGCAGGTGGGTGTGGAACCCCGAGTTCTCGGCTAACTTCAAGATGGTATACGTAGTGGAGAGGCTAAGGGCCAAGGTTAAGGTGGGTGGACTATGGTACGATTACAGTGATCCCAGGGGGAGGAGGCTGGAGGAGTATTACGCCATGATGGCCGCTAAGACTGGAGAGGAAAAGCGTCTAAGAGATTGGCTGAACCACAACGATGCCGCTACGGACAAGTTCCTCAGGGTAAAGAACCTGATCGGGTGGGAGCCCTTTAAGAAGACCTATAGGGCGTGGCTGAACCTGAGCTGGAATGAGGTGCCTAAGACCCTCGAGGGTAAGCTAAACTTGTTCGTCTACTACCTCTGCATATTCTCGGGGAAGGATCTCACGGACCTGTTCATTGAGTGGGGCTTCCCGATAACCGAGGAAACTGTAGCGAAGGTTCGAGAGGCTCTATCTGGCGGATGCAGCTCGGCCCCTACTGGGGGGCCGAGCTAGTGAGCCTCGAGTAGCCATATAGTTGGCTGATAGACTAGCAGCGGCTTCCAATCTAGGACGAGCCGGCATCCGGGATTCCCGGGGACTTAAAGGGTGGGCTTAACGTGTCGCTGCAGAGTTAACGCTTTTTAGCTATTCCAGGGGCTGTTACTGTGTGGGCTTTAAGGCTAAGCGGGTAGCTTACGGCTTGGGCAATCTAGGGGTTGCGTTATTTTATCACGCGATAGGGGCTTATCTAATTTCTTCTACGTCGATGTGGTCCGCTTAGATCTAGCGCTCGAGGGATTGGCGGTATCAACGGCTTACGGCATCTGGAATGCGGTTAATGACCCGCTGGTGGGCTACCTCTCGGATAGGATTAAGAGCAGGTGGGGGCGTAAGACTCCCTGCATAATGTTCGGTACGCCCCTAGCTGCTCTTCTCTTCCGCCTTGTCTGGACGCCTCCGGCACCTGAGCCGCTCGGAGAGTCCTACGACCTAGCAATGTTAGCGTACTTAACAGTCGTGCTAGCATTGTTTGACCTAGCCTATACTGTTGTGTCAGCCCCCCCACATCTCCCTCTTCCCAGAGATGTTTGGGGAATTTCTTTAGCAGCTGAGACTATACGCCTCCTTATCATAGCACTTTAATGAGCAGCGTTAATTACGCCTACGCTCGCCCCTCTCCTCCAATACCTCAATACACCTCTCGAGCATCCTCCTCATATCCTCCACGTCCCTCAGGGTCCTCTTGTAGCGCGCGTTATCATCCAGCCTGTACTTGACGTGTATCGCCTTGACCAACTCCTCAAGGGGGGCTACCTCCTTCTCCAGGATCTCTCGAGGCTGTCTAGCGAAAATCTCCGTGAGGGCTGGTATAGCCTCATAGTAATTCACCCTCCCCGCCTTATGGTAAGTCACCAGGTAATCCTTCTGGAGGTTGCCTAGTATGCCGGAGACCGTGGAGCGGCTTAAGCCTGAGAGTTCGGAGATCTCTGCTGCTGAGAGGGGCTTCGGAGATAAGAGTAGCATGCCGTAAATTAGGGCCTCATTAAAGCTGTACCCCCATCTCCTTAGCAGGCGGGTTAAGAGGGTTAGAGCTCTCTTAACTTCCTCAAACTCAAAGTACCTCGCCAGATCCATGCTCATCGCCACACCTACGAGATCCCCTATATAATTTTCCCTTATACTCGTATATAACGATGAAGTCCCAATTTTTCCAATTTTTAGAATTAACCAAGATTTATCTCGGCATAGAATTCTCTAATAGCGGCGCGCCCTATGAGTGAGGAGCTGAAGGCTACATCCCTGGTGGCGTCGCTCAGGAGGCTAATGGCTAACAAGGCCTTTTCAAAGCTCATACTCAAGCTGAGCAAGCCTAAGAGCATAGAGCGCGTCCTCGCCATATACGCGGGCCTGCGGGAGGCCACGAGCATTAGGGAGGCTATTGCATGTAAGGTGATAGCTAAGGCTCTGGCAAAGTCGGCGGCTAAGTTCGGGGTGGAGGAGGAGGCGCTTAAGAGCGGGCTGAAGGACCCCTACATCAGGAGGGCGTTAGCGAACATAATGCTGGGGATAGCGTACTACGGCGTGACTAAGCCCCAGAAGCTTTACGCGCCCTTCATGGTGGTCTGGGACTTCACGCTTCAATGCAATTTAAGGTGCAAGCACTGCTACGCTAACGCAGGCCGCAGCCCCCCTCCCGATGAGTTAACGCTCAGCGAGAAGTTGGAGGTCTTAAAGCAGCTGGATGAGGCGGGCGTGGCGGCCCTCTCTTTCTCGGGGGGCGAGCCATTGATTAGCAAGGATTTCTGGGCAGTGGCCGAGGCGGCGGCGAAGGCGGGGATGTACGTTAGCG
>QMRZ01000221.1 GCA_003649495.1 Thermoprotei archaeon
GCCGGAAGAACGCCCCCAGGAGATCAGGTTTAGCGCCGCCCCCTCCGAGCCGAGCCTAACAGTGCCTTGAGCGTGTCTAGGCCAACTATATTGACTGTGGAGTAGCCGCGTTCCTCCACGAAGCTAACCAGCTTAGCATCTAGTGTGAGGAGGTAAGCCCCTAACTCCACTGAGCAGGCATAAGCTATGTTATCGAACAGATCCCTATGCCCTCAATCCACAGCTTAGCGGCTAAAGTGAGGGGCTCGGCGCTACCAGGGTCACGAAAACTCCGGAGAGGATGAGCTCTAACACCCTCCTAGCGCTGGGCGGTAACCCGCTAAATCCCCTCTTAGAGGCCTCCTTGGCAGCCTTGCTGACCAGCTCGACCACCAGGGGGAGGGGGTAGAGCAGCTCCAGCCTCTCCGAGACCTCCCTCAAGTACTCGACATCTTCCCCCTACCTCCTCCACCTCTACTCCCAGCACTGGGAGCAGAAATGACGTGTTGAGAACGACCCTAGTCCTCCTCAAGGGCGCTCGCCTGAAGCTCCCGAACTCCTCCAACGCTACTCGGCGATCACCGCCAGCCCAGCCACCACAAACCTCCCTCTAGCCTCCTCACAGGGAGCACTAGATCATAGCGGCAACACCCTCACCCCCTCACGCTATAGCGCTACACGATGCCGCACCCATTTACCCACTGCGTCAATCCACTCTCAACTCTCTCGAGAGGAGAGTACAGGCCCTGATGCTGAGGCGCGTCGATGACAACTCCTACGCGCCTGATACTGGGGTGGCTGTGCAGCTCCATCACTAAAAAGTAGCTGTCAGGGGGTCTAGGCTCGCGATAGGGTGGTGCCGGATGAGAGGTCTATTATGGCGCCGCTGTAGCCCCAGACTATGGCGTTAAACCCCAGGATTCTGGAGAGGCGTGGCCTGACCAAGAGCACGTGGTGGCAGAATATCCTCACCTCATCCCCTACCCTGAACTCGCCTTGAATATCGCTCCACGTGACTGTGCCAGCCCCAGCCTTAATCCACTCACCCCTCACGACGGCTAGCACCCTCCTGCCGCCTCTCTCCAGCACCATGTAGTTGCCGCCCTTAGAGGTCAACACCCCCTTCACGCTCATGTAGATGCGGGTGTGCCTGTGTGCCAGCGCGGCGCGCCTGAGGAGCAGAGGCCTGAGGAGGGCTACGTCGCCCTGCCTTAACGCAACTAGCACGTACATGGTGGAGTTATCCCTCCTAACGGCGACCGCCGCTACCAGGGCCGCGCCCTCGCCCACGTAGCTAGATGCCACACTCCAGTTACAGAGCTTCACGACATCAGCCACCACTACCCACCTGCCCCTAGCTACAAGCTCGCCCTCAACCCCCTCAACCACAATGCCCGTGGAGGTGACGGAGGTTATAGTGGCGTTGAAAACCTCGAGCCTGGCGTCGGCTCGCCCAGTGGGCGAACCGACCACCATCGAGACTGCCGCTGCCGCGAGCAACACGGCCAGGAGGCCCATAGCCACGTAACCCCTCATCAGGCCAGCACCACGCTCTCTTCACAAAAGCCTTGTGCACGCATCGTCTAGACGATACGTCCAGGAGTTAAATATGCCCGCGGCCCCAGCATTACCTGGTGTCGCGGTTGCTGGCGGCCGTGCTCGCGCTGGACTACACTGGCGCCCTGATACTCCTGCCCTTAACATACTACTCCTACAGGGCCTACAGGGTCTCGGGGCTGGGCATATTCTTCAACCTGTTCCTGGGCTTCGCGCTGCTATCCTCGGGGACCTTCTGCCACGGGCTATCACTCACCCTAGCGGCCCTAGGGCCTAGGCACGCGCTGGCCAGGCTCGTTGCCGCCTCCAGCCTAGCCTCACTGGCAGCCGAGACTGCGGCTTACCTGCTCATAGCGCTCGGCTACACGAGGGCCAGCAGGGCAGCCGCCCCCGCCCTGCTACTGCTGGCCAACTGGCCCTCGCCGCTCGGCACACTATTCGGGGTGGCGGACCTGATCCTGCTGGCCTACATAGTCTTGAACGCGCTAGCCGTGTACTCAGCCACTAGGGATAGGAGCACGCTGCTACCCCTCCTCGGCTTCTCAACCCTCCTAGCGTCTCAGTGCCTCAGGCTAGCGGCCTTGGCCGCGCCCAGGCTCGCCCTGGCCTCAAGGCTCCTGTACTTCCTGGGGCTGCTGTCACTGCTCTACCTGGCCGTGGAGGTGAGCAGGGAGGGATGAGGAGGTCTAGGATCAGGATAATAATGGACATATTAGAGGTGGTTGAGGGGGAGGGCTCGGCAAGGCCAACCCACATACTCTACGGCGCCAACCTCTCCTACGAGAGGCTAACCAGGTACCTGAAGGAGCTTGAGGAGAAGGGGTTGCTGAAGTCGGAGAGGAGGGGGGGCGCCAGAGTCTACCGCCTCACGAGGGAGGGCGCCAGGCTACTACACGAGCTGAGGAGAATCGAGAAGCTGGCCAGAGCCTTCGGGATAGAGCTATAGCTGGATTCCAGCCCCATGAGAATTTGATAGAGACCTCGCACAACCTGCCTAAGCCGGAGAAGGACTCCACGACTCCCCAGCTCCCCTACGACTACGAGGCTGGGACTAGGGTTGGAGGAGGGCTCCCAGCAGCCTGGGGCTTCCGGAGACCTTGGCTAGCGAGAGCACTGAAGAATGACGTGGGGTTCACATGAACCCCGTAGCACTGGGCACTGACTCGGTGGTGAACGCGTTCGCTGGCGTTAAAAGCTTCCTTCCCGCCCACCCCGATGTGCACGTATTTAAGAGCTAGCCGCGCTCCTCCAGCAGGCGCATCAGCCTCTCACGCAGCTCCAGCAGCTCGTTGAGAGCACGCACCCTCCTAGCCAGTGAAATACCAGACACCCTCTCACTCC
>QMRZ01000222.1 GCA_003649495.1 Thermoprotei archaeon
ACCATGAGCTTAGCCATCGTCGTCTTCCCCGAGCCGTTGCGCCCTATCACCGCCAGCAGCTCTCCCCTGTAGACGTCCAGGCTAACCCCCCGCAGGGCGGCCGTGCCATCGGGGTACACGTACCAGGCATCCACGAGCCTTATCACAGGCTCAGCCTCAACCCGCCTCACCTCCTCACGGGGTCTAAGCCTCACCCTGCTCCTAGCAGCCTGGAGCACCCGAACCCCCTCCTCGAGCGTCACCGGCAGCCTCCCATCGAGAGCCGTGGGGCGCCCAAACACCCTCAACGCGAGCTCGGCCGCGGCTGGCAGCCGCACCCCCGCGCCCCTCAGCCTCTCAACGTCGGCTAACACCTCCTCAACCCCGCCGTACGCCACGACCTCCCCGCCCCTGAGCACCAGCAGCTTATCAGCGTGCTTGAGGAGCTCCTCAGTCCTGTGCTCAACCACTACTAGCGTCACCCTGTGCTCCTCCCTCAGCCTCGCCAGGACCTGGAAGACCTCCCTCCTGCCAACCGGGTCCAGGTCCGAGGTCGGCTCGTCGAGTATCAGCAGCTTAGGCCTCCGGGCAAGCATGGCGGCTATCGCTACGCGCTGCTTCTGCCCCCCGCTGAGCTCGAATGGATACCTGTGCCGCAGCTCCCACATGCCTGTAGCCCTCAGCGCCTCCTCACACCTCCTCAGCATCTCCCCCTTCTCAACCCCCATGTTCTCCAGGGGGAACGCGACCTCGTCCAGCACCCTCATCGTGACGAACTGGGTGTCCGGATCCTGGAACACGACTCCGACAAGCCTAGCGAGCTCGGATATCGTAGCCTTGGAGGCGTCCCTGCCGAAGACCCTGACCCTCCCCCTCATCACGCCCCTAACTCCGTGAGGTATCACGCCAGCTAGGCTCAGGCACAGCGTAGTCTTGCCAGCGCCGCTGGGCCCCAGTACGCCCAGCATCTCGCCCTCCTCCAGCTCAAAGCTAACGTCCCTGAGCGCCCACCCCCTCCCCGACGCGTATCTCCACCAGAGCCCCTCAACCTCAACGGCCTTCATGCCAGCGGCCACCCCGGAAAGCTGAGCAGGTCCGTGGCCAGCCTGAGGGCTGCCACGGCAGCTAGCGAGCCCAGCAGGAGGAGGACTGCGCAGATATCGCGGGCGCTCCACCTGAACTCGTGCAGGTGCGTCCTCCTCCCCTTGAAGCCGAGGCCCTTAATCTCGAGGACGTACGAGAGCTCATTCATCCTCCTCAGGGCTATGACCGTCAGGGGGATCCCCATCCTCGAGTAGTTACGCGCGCGCTGGAGAATGCCGCCCTCATCGAGCTTAGCCCCCCTCAGGATCATGGCGTCCCTAATCATCTTGTAGTCGTCGAGGAATAGGGATGAGAACCTGAAGGCCAGGTTGAAGGCGAACGCAGCCGTGTAGGGGACCTTGAAGCTCAACAGCCCGTATATCACGTCCACATCCCTCATAGCGGAGAGCAGCAGGGTGGAGCCCACCAGCATGCTGGCGAACCTCATTATCATGGTCGCCATGTAGAGCAGCGTCATGTCCGAGATGTAGGCGCCCCAGGGGAGCACGGCATAGACCACATGGCCGGGTATCCTGCTCCCGAGAGCATAGCTCACGACCACCGCCTGCGAGACCAGCAGCGCGTAGAGCAGGAAGCGCCTAATCCTGGAGAGAGGGACCCTGAGGAGCACGTACGACGATATGAGGAGCGCGAGAAGGATGAGCAGGGGTATTGGCGCCTCCAGCAGCCAGGCGACGAGGTTAATGGTGAGGAGCGCCAGTAGCTTCACTGCGGGGTGCATGTCGAGGAGTGGCGTCTCCTCAACGTACAGGAAAAAAGTCCTGTACCTCCTCTCCATCCTACTCCCTCCAGACATACATGGGCGACTGCTTAACGAAGTCCGTGAGGGCCTTAAGGAGCGGGGTCCCCACGGTGAAGATGGCCAGCGAGTCGCCCACCAGGTAGGTCACCACGCCAACCCACCAGAACGGCCACGTGATCACGCCGAACATCAGGTTGACCGTGTGGACCCAGAGGCCGCAGACTAGGCTGGCTACGGGCACCGCGATGAGCCAAGTCACCCAGTCCCTCCTGCGCTTCAGGTCAGGCCTAGCGCCAGCCGCCTTGAAGATGGCGTACGCCACCAGCGGCGCTATCAGGTCGCCGAGGCCCCCGTCGAGCCATATCTGGAGGGTGTAGCCGGAGAAGTACCCCATGGCGAGGACTGTCGCTATGTGGCCGCCAAGGGCGCCCCACACCCCGAACCATAGGGTCATGGCGAAGTAGAAGCCCGCGGGTATCCAGAAGCCCGACGCGGCTGGAAGCCCCGGTATGGGCACCAGTATTATCGCGAACAATGCCAGCGGGAGGCACAGGCCAGCCGTCACGCCGGTTATCGCCGCCTGCCTGACGCTCACCATCTCCCCCACCTCAGAACTTTATCCAGCCCATCCACACCTGGCCCACGAAGGCCACTATGAGCCATATAATCGCCGCCTCCGCCAGCAGCTTAAACACGTGCAGGTACAGGAGCCCGCTCCTCGAGCTAGCCTCCCTAGCTATCACCTCCCTCAACATCCTCGACTGCAGGAAGTCTAGGATCACCACTACCACCGTCAGGGCGTAGACGGCGCTTATGAACAACAGCGTGTAAGGGACGCTCATGGTCTCGAGGAGAACCGCTGACCCCCAATAAAAACCTTTCCAATAATTACGCACTAATTAACACAAATGTGTTAAATGTGCAGGTACATGGCCCGAGGCCTGTCCATCCCCCTCCTCATGTACCCGACCAGCATAGCCTCTGTATTAAACGAGTAGCCCACGCCGCCCTCGGCGTCAACCGCAATCA
>QMRZ01000223.1 GCA_003649495.1 Thermoprotei archaeon
AATCCCCCTATAGTACCCGTGCTCCTCAGAAACCCTCCTCATCTCCTCATAGTAGGAGTGGCCCATGGCCATCGCAGAGTTAATCACGAAGTCAGCATCCCTGATAGCCTCCCTCCTATCCATGGTCTTCTCAAACCTGATTTCGGCCTTCACCTCCCTAGCGTACCTAGTGGCTAGGCTGTGGACCAGCTTAAGCCTCTCCTCATTGATATCCATTAAGTACACCGTGCTGCCATAGAGGCCGGGGGTCACGCAGAGGTCTCGGATGAGAGTTGAGGACCAGGCAATGCTGCCAGCCCCTATAACAGCTATTTTAACCCCCGTCACGCCCCGTCCTCTGCCGAGCGGTATAATAGGCTAGCGGCGCCTATTTTTACCCCCAGCCTCCCATTGATTCGTGAGCGTGCGTGAGCTACGCTCGGCGTGCTACATTCTGATCCTCGCACTCCTCACATCGGCGTGCTGCCCGCCTGCTGCCCCATTGCCCGAGGAGGCCGTGGCGCTGGGCGAGACCCTCAAGCTAGTATACTTCCCGGCTAACGGCACCTTTAACCTGGTGTATAGGGGCCGAGTACTGCTCAGGAGCGCCCACTTCGACGTCCTCGCTGAGGGCAGGAGTCTCTGGGGCGAGCTGCGCGTTGAAGGGTACAGGGTTGGGAGGGAGGAGTGGGCGGGGATCTCCTGGCATGTGATACGAGTGAACTTCACGGGCCCGAGCATAAGAGTGACGCAGGTCGTCGCGGTGAGCAGTAAGGGCCTCCTGATCACTTACCTCACCCTAGCCCCCGCCCGCAGGATGAGGTTCAGGATGGCCGCACCCCTCTCCTTCGCCATGTCGCCCCAGGTGCTGGGGGACGTAGTGTCTAAGGAGTTCTGGACCCTGCCGGGCCACTACGTGTACGGCTTGAGGGATAGGATGTACCTGCCCCTGGCCATGCGCCTCAAGGAGCTCAACGCCTCGCTGTTGGTGGCCTCGCTAACCTCTGAGCTCTGCAAGTTCTGGGCGGGTGTGAGGAGGGGGGAGGATGTGGTGTGGCTCACAGTGTACTCAATGCTGGAGGATGACAGGCTGGAGGTGCTGGGCGGCCACGAGCTGGTGCTGGACAAGCTCCTCCTAGCTGTGGGCAGGGATGTCGTGAGCCTGCTGGAGGAGTACGCGCGCCTCATCGCCGCGTTCAACAAGCCGGTCAGGCCGCGGCGCGTCGACGACTTCCCCCTGAGGTATAGGGGGTGGATAAGCTGGGCCTACTACTACACAAGGATAAACCCGCTCAGCTTTAAGCAGGAGGTGGACTTCATCTATGAGAGGCTCAGGCCGCTGGGCTACAGGTACGTGATACTGGATGACGGCTGGGAGAGGAGGGACACTAGCTACCCCGCCGCCTACGACTGGGTTGAGACCTCAGAGGCCTTCCAGGGCGGGCTGGAGGAGCTGATAGGCTACGCTCATGAGAGGGGCATACGCGTGATCCTCTGGGTGGCCTTCACAGCTTTCGACGGCAACTCCTACCTGGTGAGGGAGCGGCCTGAGATGTTCCTGCAGAGCGGCGGCTCCGTGTACGTGGACGACAGGGGGCGCGCCTACCTGAACATTACGAGCACGGCCGCCCGCGAGTACATTGAGGAGCTCTTCAGGACCTATAGACAGTGGGGCGTGGATGGACTCACATTCGACCTCGGGACCATCGCCTGCGCGCTGCCCCTCACGCTGAGGCTTTCCAGCTCCAAGAACCTCACCCTCGTGGCCCTCACCAACTCCCTCTACAGCCTGCTGGACGAGCTCGCTGCTAAGTACGGGCTCACGATCCTGGTTAAGGGATCTCCAGAATTGCCGCTGCTGGCGAAGTACAGGAATATCCTGGGCGTCCGCATCTCGTGGGACGTCACGTACGGCTCAGTCGCGAGGCAGGACCTCGTGATGGCATTCGCGGATGCATTCCTCAAGACCTCCTTCTGGCTAGCCCACATCACAGCTCCCGACCCCGATGCCCTCATAACAGGGGATGGTTTCAGCGAGTTCTCAACAGCTGTCTGGAACGCGCTTGAATGTGAGGGCGGCGCAGTGATGTACTACGGAGACCCCTGGCAGCGGGCCAACGTTAGGAGGCTAGCCGTGTACCAGCTGTACAAGCGGCCTGCAGCTCCAGCGCCGGAGGGCTGGTGGGGGCGGCGGCCGCCCCTCGCGTGGACTGAGTCCAGCATAGCTGGCTACAGGGTAGTGGCGGTGCTCCTCGTGAATGGGGGGCGTGAGGAGGCCTTATATGAGGTGAACCTGACCCAGCTCGGGCTAGAGCCGCCGGTCGTAGCCCTTAACGTGGTGGAGGGAGGCGCCCAGATAATTAATGAGACTACATGGACTGTGAGGTTAGGGCCTGCTTCAGCCGCCCTACTCCACCTCTCCGAGCTTGAGGGCGGGGTCGCGCCCCTGCTAGCTGGCTGGGACCCGGGCGCCGTCGAGTCGATAACCGTGGAGGGCGATGAGGTGAGGATCGCGCTTGCTGGGGAGCCGGGCAGCGCTGTAGTGCTCGAGCTATACGTGGGGAGGGAGGTGCTGGGCGCATGGTTCCAGGACAGCGCCCTGCCCCGCGTTAACGCGCTGAAACCCCCAGAGCCGTGCTACGCCGTGTCAGGCGGCGTGCTCACAGTGGTAGCGCCAGCGAGGGGGGTCCTGAGAGTAAGGCTCGGGGCCCGCCTAGCTAGCGAGGCAGCCACGCCCCAGAGCCCCTTAAGGGTGTACCTAGAGGCCCTCCTGATCGCGGCCATCCTATCGATACTGGCCTTGAGCGCCGTGCTCGGCGGCGGGAGGAGGGGCCGCAGGTGAGCGCGTGCAGCCCCTCAGCTTGGCCCTGGAG
>QMRZ01000224.1 GCA_003649495.1 Thermoprotei archaeon
CCTCCTGAATATCACGGCCCTCTCCCCCGCCAGCCTCAGGGGGAATGAGCGGACATCCACCGCGAGCCCGTCGGCTAGGGGAGGCTCGTAGTACACCGAGACTACGTGCTCTATCCCCCTAAGGCTGTCGACCAGCCTGTCCAGGAGCTCCTCGCGACCCCTGAGGTCAGCTGTGAGGACGATGTAGGGCATGGCCTCGGGCCACAGCGCGGCTATCTTCAGCTGCAGTACCGGCACGCCGTATCTCTCCAGGAGGCGGAGGAGGCGGCTGAGGACGAGGGATATCCTGAGGGGCTTAGCCTCTAGGACTAGATAGAACATGTAGGGCCTTGCCCCGGGCATGTAGACTAGCCGCCCCACCTCGTAGGCCGTCATCTCCCCGCCTCTTCCGAAGCTATTCATCACGCATACTTCCTCTTTTTAATTATTAAATGTATCAAGCATTCAGCTACGGCCGCTCACCTCACCGATCGGAATCGAGGTTGCTCATCACCACAGTGACACGCCCCGCACTCCCTTATATTCTGTGGCTAGGGCATCCTGGAAATCTTCATTATGACGCGCCTCCTAGCCTCCTCAACCCCCAGGCTCGAGGAGAGCCTCCTAAGCTTAGCCAGAGTGAGCCTAGCCCTGCTGTACCCCCAGCCCAGGGCAGCCGCGCCCACTACGAGGCCCACCACGAAGGCCTCGACGTGGCCGCGCACGTTAGCCGTGGGCATCCCCATGCCTAAAGCCTCCAGGAACTCCTGGAAGCCCACTGCCAGCAGCATCAGGGAGGAGATGAGGAGCGAGGATGAAGCTATGAGCACAGCCCGGGGTAGGCGCGGGACCTCAACCCTCTCCTCAACCGCCGTCAAGGCAGCTAGGGGGGCTAGGGCCGCGCACGTCGATGCTAGGAGCCCCATCAGCCCGAAGACCACCTGCGACAAGCCGTAGGCCACTACGTGAGCGCCACTCGCCACAGCCTCCACGTACAGCCTCAGCGCGGGCAGGGCTTGAGACAACACGAGGGCCGCTGTGAAGGCCCTAACGTGGGTCCTCGCCGCACTCCTGGAGTCATCGATGAGTACAGTTGAGAGCATGAAGGCGGCGAGCACCAGCATGGTGGCGAACGAGAAGCTCTGCAGGTTGCCGTAGAGGTGGTAGAAGCCACCGTGCACCACGGCGCTCGTGATGATGCCCCAGGGGCTCGAGGGCGTTAACGCCAACGCCTCCCCCTCAAGCACCCCAAGCCTATCCAGGAGATCCACAGCCACAGCCGCCAGGGGGAGCATCACAGAGGCCAAGAGCACCACCCTATACCTCTCCCAGACAACGCCAGCTAAGTTCACGAGCACCTGACACGCCACCAAGAGCCGAAGATACACGCCCATCCAGGCACCCCCTGTCGCCCCGCAGACCGGCCCACGGATCATTGACGGCTAGACCCGCCTCCCCGAGGCGCGAGACGCGGGGCGGGTCAGGCTGGCCTAATCATCAGAGCTCAGCACAGGCTGCCTCCTCACTCCACGATAACCTACCCTCAGCCGCCTTTAAAGCCTACGCGAGCCTCACGCCAGCCTAGCTACGCCCACCCGCGCCGCGGATAGCCTCCACACGCCCAAATGTGAGCGCAGCAGCGACGCCGCCTCCAGGTCCTCGAGGTGAGGGGCGCGGGCCACCCCAGCGGCTCCCGCGTATCGGGGACCAGCCCCCTCACGCCTCCCAGTACTCGGGTCTAGCGCTGCTCCTAACCCTGGACCCCAGCTCCCGCCTGAGGCACCACTCCCCAGTATAGGGGTCTATGATCACTATCCCGAGCTCATGGGCCAGGCGATCGCTGATTATCACCTCGCTCTCCCCCGGCATTATGGAGGCAACCGCGCTGACCTCCTCTGCCTCCACGTCGCCGAGCACCAGCTTAACCATTACGGGCTTCCTAGCCCTGAACGCCGAGGCCGTGCCGCCGCCAGCCACGCTGTAGGAGGAGATCTCGTTGGACGGCTCCAGGCCCAGGGCCTGAGCCAGCGAGAGCGGCAGCACCACCTCAGGCTCCTCAGACTCAAAACCGCTGTTCACGAGGGCTGACGTCACTACCGCCCTTCCTCCCAGCCTCAGCCTTACCCTCACCCTCACGCCCAACCCTATACACCCTGACAAGCTTCATCTTGCCTATACGCCTACGCCTAAATAGGCCAGCCAGCTCGGACATCGCCACAATATACGCCGGAACCCCGCCTAAAATACCTGCTCCAAAAACCGCGGCTTAACACCCGGGCGAGGGCCCTCACCTCAGGAATTAAACGCGGCGCCTAGCTACTGGAGGAGCCTCCGTTTCCTCGGACCGCATCACTCCACATCTTCCCGCCTCATCGTGGTGCGGCTTCATTTCACTGTTTAACTAACCTTGAATTATTAACCTTATATGTTCTGTTCAACTTTTACGGGCTGGTGAACTCCCTGAGGATCATCACAAAAGTCAGGAAGAAAGGAGTTCTAATCCTACCTAAGAGGGTTAGAGAGGCTGTGGGCATCAGAGAAGGTGATGAAGTGCTCATAGAGGTCGGCGAGGGCTTACTCGTGATAAGGCCTTTAAGGCCCAAGATAGTCGACGTAGACCCCAGCCTCATCGAGGAACTCCTCAGAGAGGAGTACAGGCTCGAGGCCGGAAGCACGAGGAGATAATTAAAGGCTAGGAGGCTCGTCCCCCACACCAGCGTCCTAGTAGAGTACATAGTGGAGAAGGCGCCGTTCCTCCCATCCGTAGCGTCATGTCTCGAAGCGATCTTTCTGTATCAGCCACGGATGGGTTCATCGCGGCTGGCATCCCCCCGACCACCC
>QMRZ01000225.1 GCA_003649495.1 Thermoprotei archaeon
GGGCACGTGGAGCGAGATCACGTCCGCTCGGCTGAGCGCCTCGTGTAGCGAGGCCGCAGCTTCAGCGCCGAGGAGTGCGCACCTGCGGCTCACATCCCTCTTATCGTAGGCTACGACCCTCATGCCCAGGCACCTAGCTAGAGCCGCTACTCTCGCCCCTATCCTCCCCAGGCCTACAATGGCCAGCGTCTTGCCCGCCAGCTCCACCCCCAGGGGACGCTCCCACGAGCCCTGCTTAACGCTCCAGCAGAGCTGTGGCATCATCCTGGCGGCACATATCATCAGGCCTATCGCCAGCTCAGCGACGCTCTCCACAGCTCCCTCAGGCGCGTTAACCACCTTAACGCCCCTGGCCGCCGCGGCTCGCAGATCAATGTTGTCAAGCCCCGTGCCAGCCCTGGCCACCACCCTGAGCCTCGAGCCCCTCTCGAGCACCTCCTCATCCACCCTCAGCCTCCCCCGCAGCACCAGCACCTCGTACTCCTCCAAGGCCTCCAGCAGCTCCCGGCGCCCCATCCCCGGCCTGTACACCACCCTCAGGCCCCGCGCCTCAAGCTCCTCTATGAGCGCTCGATGCACTCTGTCGATTACCAGCACCCTGCCGCCGGCCACCTGCCCCATCTTATGACAGTGACATATACAGGCTCCGCTCTCCAGCCCAGGCGTAGCGCGGCGAGGTGAGAACTCATCAGCTCCAGCCGAGATCTTCAGGCGCCGCCCCTGAGCCTTCTCCATTCCGATCCCATCCCATCACCACCTAAACATCCTTTTGCAATCCTCCCATCTACAATCGACTTATTTAAATAGCTCGCTCCTCCGCCAGTTAAGATCCCTGATGATGCATGCCGACCGCTGTGCTGAGATGAATGAGTGAGGTAGGGGATCAGCGCTACCCGGCGTGAAGCTCATCCCCAGGCTCTGGAGCTACCTGTAGTGGCGCCTCATGTCCTCATTGAAGGGCAGGTTCAGCACCGCCTCGACTGCCTCCCTGGCCTGCTCGTAGGACCTGGTCCTCGGGTCCCTCATCAGTATGTCCACTAGGAGCTCTCTCGAGCCTGCCTCGAAGGCCTCAAGCGCCCACTCCAGCCTCTCTAGCCTCGGGTACAGGACGTAGGAGTATAGGCGGCTGGGCAGGGGCTCCACCTGCTCGGGGGTTATCTTCTCTCCAGAGATGCGCGCTGGCACCTCCACGAATACGTCCGGCGGGACTCGTGAGAGGGCCCCCTTGTTCGGTATGTTGAGTATAAGCCTCCTCTCCACCCGGTTGGCTATGGAGTCGATTATGTCCACGATCCGCTCCCCGCTCTTAGTCGGCGGCAGCTCCCTCAGGATATCGACATTAGGGTCGAAGGCCAGCCTCCTGAGGCGCTCCATCGCCCGCCTATTTAGCAGCAGCCTGATAGCCCACCCTATCTCCGAGTCCACCCCACCCAGCGGCCCGTACCAGTACTGCTTAGTCCTCAGGTCGCGGTGGTACTTCCACGTGCCACTCCTAGCCGTGTCGCCCACGGGGTACAGGCCGTAGAGCCTGTACATGTCGACGGCCGCCCTGCTGAGCGTCTCCTCCCACGGGCCGAGCACCGTGCCCCGCCAGAACTCCTCAAACCTCTTCTCAACCCACTCGTCTATCAGGTGGTAGGCGTCCTCCCCATCGTACCTGAACCTGGTCAGGAACACGACGTGGTTAAAGCCCGCCACCTGGAACTCCACTCGCCGCGGGTCTAGGCCCAGGGCGCGCCTAGCCAGCAGCTCCACGCCCCCGACAGCGCCGTGGCAGTAGCCTATGATCTTGAGCTTCCCCCGGGTCCTCCTGTACAGGAGGGTGGAGATCTCGAACACGGGGTTTGAGACCTGGATCAGCCACGCGTCGGGCGCCAGCTCCAGCATGTCCTCCGCAATCCCCAGCGCCACCACGTACTGCTTGTAGGCGGTGAACGTCGGGTACGTGTTCACCATGTTCCACTCAGTCGCGTCCAGCCCCCTGTAGTACCCGTGCCTCTCGGCCGCCTCTATCATCGCCCCCAGGTTAGAGTAGCCTATCGCGAACGCCAAGTTGATCACGAAGTCCGCGTCCCTGATGGCCTCCCTCCTATCCATGGTCGCCTCAAGCCTGTAATCCGCCTTCACCGCCTCGAAGTACCTCTTAGCCAGCGAGTACCCCATCTTAAGCCTCTCCGGGTCAACGTCCATGAGCGCTAGAGTAGCCCCGTGGAGCCCCCCAGTGACCGCCAGATCCCTGACGAGATTCGCCATGAAGCTCATGCTACCGGCTCCTATCACGCATATCTTGAGATCCCTGGCCCCAGGCACGGCTACACCCTCCCCGCGACTGTAAAATCACTTGCCCTCACCACGGCGTTGGGAGGGGAAAAAGAGGGTGGGAGCTACCTGAGCACTACGGCGCCCGGCTTCGCGTAGTTCAAGGCCCTCAACAGCTCGTCGACGCTGCCCCCACTGAACTTTATCTTCACCTCCCTGCCGTAGAACGGCACTATCCTCACGTAGCCCCCAGATATCAGGCCGGGCTTCTTCACCTCCACCACTCTTACCTGCTCCCAGTAGAACTCGAAGTTCTTCTTCTTGGTGTTCAGCTCGTTGAGCAGCTTCTCCTGCTGCTCCCGCTTAATCGCGTCCTTCGCAGACCCTATGGCCTGCGCCGCGCTTATCGCCACGATGGCGCCGAGCGCGCCTCCGCCCAGCAGGCCGGCGCCGAGCCCCTGGAGCAGCGCCCTCTTGCGGGACTTCACGCCCGCAATCCTCCTATTAGTCACGTACAGGTAGTAGGGCTGGAGGTAGCCGTAGTACAGGAC
>QMRZ01000226.1 GCA_003649495.1 Thermoprotei archaeon
AATATGCCATATATCGCCTCGACTGGGTCGCCACCGCCTCTGCTAGCTCCATAACTTGGGAGAGCCACGCTGAGATGGCCTTCTCCGCGGCTACGCTCAGGGAGCCCTTCTTAAAGCCGTAGAGCTTCATTGCAGTCTCCCTAAACTTCCTCTCCAGCTCATCTGGTATGCGGATCTTGAGAGTACCCACGTCCCCATTCGCTCGAGCGAATAGGGACGCACGCGCCTTCCGACCAGCGAGGAAGGCACGAGGTTAAGCCTTCCCTCGAGGACTGCCCTCCCTGGTGTTAAGATAACCCTTACTCCTCTCCTGTAGCGCCAGTCGAGGTAACGCCACCTCACGACCTTATAGCCCTCCTAAGCCGAACTGAGGGGATCCCAGCCATGTTTTCCCGCAAACCCTCAGCTCTATCGTGAGGATGCATTTACGCCACCTAACACTGTTCACCACATCCGTAGCCTCACGTGTCAGTTGCATCTCTCCGCTATCTCTCCGCGTCGGCCACGGATGGGTTCATCACGGCTGGCATCCCCCGACCATCCTATGGCGGCCGCCCCAGGTAATCGGGGTTCATCAGCGGTTCATCACCCTCACTAATCACCGGGTTCAGGGTGCCAGTAGCGGACTATAGGAGAGGAACGGCAAGCTGAAACTCTTCTTGCCGTTCAGGTGCTAATATATGCCTCTCGATGCCTGCGCCAAAAATATTTGTAAAATTAAATTAATTTGTGCTCATAGAGGCGAAAACCTTTTGGCGCATTGATTCTTATTCCCTTAGGGTTCCGGCATGATTCCTAAGGAGATGGTAATCTCAGCCATTGAGGGGGGCGAGCTAGAGGCGCCTCCGGTGCTACCGCTAATAGGCGCTCACTCAGCAGTGCTGGCTAATAGGGATCCAAGGGAGGCCTTCAAGGACGGCAGGTTAATGGCAGAACTGCAAATGAGGGCTGTCGAGTTTTACCAGCCAGACGGCATATTCCACTACATGGATCTGACGCTAGAGGCGGAGGCGCTAGGCGCGGAGATAGAGTTCAAGGGCTACTTCCCAGTAGTAGTTAGGCACTGCATCCCAGAGGAGGTAGAGTTCGACGTGGGGAAGGGGAGGATAGGGGAGTTCGTAAGAGCGATTACATTACTGGACAGGGAGCTGGGCAGTAGGCTGTTCATAGGGGCGTACGTGACTGGCCCCCTAACAATGGCTGTGGAGCTACTAGGGTCTAAGGAGGGCGCGAGGTGGTTGGTAGGTAGGGGCAGTGTGGTAGGCGAGCTACTCCCCAAACTATCCAAGTTCGCATCCGACTACGCTAGGGCGCTGGTCGATGCTGGAGCCGACGGCGTGATGATCCTAGAGCCCTATTGCGCGTTAGCATCGCCTAAGGCATTCGGACGCGTAATATTATTCATAAACGAGGTGTGCCATGCCGTGTCCTCCAAGGGAGCCTATCCAATCCTCCACATATGCGGTAATACCACACACCTGCTTAGCCTCTATCCAGAGGTCAGCGCCTCAGCATATCAAGTTGACTCGGTGGTGAGTCTGGAGAAAGCTAGGGAGGAACTGGGAGATAGGTGCCTGATGGGCAATGTCAGCACTACACTACTCCTATATGGCGAGGAAGAGAGTATTACCAGTACCGTGAGGAGGTGTATAGAGAAGGCTGGAACACGCTACTACATTCTGAGTGCTGGATGCGAAGTACCCCCAGAGACGCCCCCGGAGAACCTCAAAGCACTAATAAAGGCAGCTAGGGGGCGTGTAAAACACATGTTAAATTTTTAACTGAAGCATCTCCTTGATTCGCCACCTATTCTTCTTCTAAGGAGGACCAGCTTCGCGGTGTATTAAGTATTATTGTAGCTCCTCAGCTTGACTGGATCGCTCACCACCTATACTAGCTTCATGGCTTGAAAGAGTTACGCTGAGAGGGCTCTTTCGCGGCTAAAGCTCGGGGAGACTAGAGCCTCGTCACAGGCCCCTTTCGTCCAGCGCCGCTAGCTTGAGAACTTCCTCTTGAGCTCGTTGTAGAGCTCTCTCGAGATCTTCTCTGCCTCCTGCCTCCCCACGACCGTCAGCAGCACTTCGTAGCCCCTGAGCTCTATGAGCCACTTCTCCTTTAACCCCCTCAGCGCCTCGGCGAAGGCCTTCCTGATCCTCTCGTACCTCCTGTCCGTGGGGTCTACGAAGTCCTCTGCGAGGAAGCTGGCCAGGGCCTCCTCCGGGGCCTGCCCGCTGGGCGTGGTGAAGTACATCTTCCCGCCGTACGAGTACAGGATGTGCGCCAGCACGAACCTCTCAACCGGGGTTATCGACATATGCTCACCACACACACGTGAGGCCCTTGATTGTTAAGCTTACCTCTCCCCAGCCCATCACGCCACGATGTAGAGGTCCCCGCCTCGCCCCAGTGACAGGTCCTCTATAATGCTGATCATTAGGGTGCTCCATCCGAAGTCTGGGGCGCCCCTGGGCTCGCCTGTGCTGCTGTCGTAATACTCGCTGCAGGTGGGGCCCCTGGCCATGAACTCCAGGGCCTTCTCCGCCAGTGCGCGCGCCTCCTCGTCGAAGCCGTACCTGCGGAGGCCCCAGTAGGTGAGCCAGACCATGTTGAGCCACGAGGCGCCGCGCCAGTAGCCGCTGGGATCGTAGTGGGGATCATCTGCACTGACCGTGGGGAGCGGGAATGTGGTCCAGAACTCGGCTGGGTTTAACAGGTGCTCTACGAGCTTCCTAGCCTGCTCCGGGGTAGCTATGCCAGCGTACAGGGTCGTGAAGGCGGCTGGAGTCTTCACCTTTATG
>QMRZ01000227.1 GCA_003649495.1 Thermoprotei archaeon
CATGTGCACGAGGAGGGCCTTAGTGATCCGGAGGAGGAGGGGGAGGCTGGAGGCGTTCTGCGAGTGGAGCGGTGACAGGTGCATTGGGTGGAGGTGCCAGTTCGCGGTCTGCATGAGGCACGCGCTAACCCCTGACGGGAAGTGTAGCCTCCTCCTCAGGAGGGAGAGGAGGCCCTCCATAGATGAGGAGGCCGCCAAGGTGGGCGAGAGGTACGCTGGCCTGAGCAAGAGGCTTAAGAGGCTCGGAGTGGACGTGGAGGGCGAGGTGTAGCCCGTGAAGCTCCTCCTGATACACGCGGAGAAGTTCGAGTACGAGGTCAGGCAGAAGGCCCTGGAGGAGGCTGAGGAGGTTGAGGAGGCTGGGCGCAGGGCGGCCGTGGAGAACGCGCTCGTCTGCTTCACGACGGTTGAGGGAGTTGATGAGGGCAACCTGGGCTGGGTTGTGAGCAGGGCGGCTGACGAGGTCGAGGACGTGGCTGGGAGGCTGGGGGTTAGGAGGGTTGTGGTCTACCCCTACGCGCACCTATCCCCCGACCTCGCTAGGCCGGCCGTGGCAGTCGAGGCGCTCAAGATGCTCGCCGCTGAGCTGGAGTCGCGGGGCTTTGAGGTTGTGAGGGCCCCCTTCGGCTGGTACAAGAGGTTCACCCTATCCTGCGTGGGCCACCCGCTGGCGGAGCTCTCGAGGACCGTCAGGCCCGTGGAGGCGGCGGAGGAGTACGCGGTCATGACCCCTGAGGGAGAGGTGGTGCCAGTGAGCAAGTATGACCTCTCATCTGCCCCGCCCGACTTCCAGCAGCTTGTGAGGAAGGAGGTCTACAGGGAGAGGGGGGCTGGGGGTAGGCCCAGGTACCTGGACTACTGCAGGAAGTTCGGCATAGAGTGGGAGCCCTTCTCAGACCAGGGCCACATGAGGTACGGGCCGGAGGCAGCCCTCATGATAGACCTCCTCTCAGAGTACGCGTGGGAGTGCGTCAAGGCCCTGGGCATCCCAGTGTTCAGGGTGAAGGGGACCAACATGTTCGACCTGAGCGTGCCGGCCGTGAAGCAGCACGCCGAGCTCTACGGCGACAGGCTCTACGTCGTGGAGGTGGGCGAGAAGAGGTATGTATTGAGGTACGCGGCCTGTCACCAGCAGTTCGCGATGCTGAGGGACTGGAGCATAAGCTACAGGCACCTGCCATTCGGCGTCTTCGAGGTCGCGGACAGCTACAGGCTGGAGCAGCCGGGCGAGCTGACGCTGTGCTTCAGGCTCCGCAGGTTCCTGATGCCGGATCTCCACATACTGACGAGGGACTTGGAGGAGGCGAAGGAGGTCACGCTCAAGGTCCACGAGAAGATCTACGAGGAGGTGAGGAAGGCTGGGAGGGACTACGTCTCAATCTACAACCTGACGAGGAGCTTCCTGAGGGAGAACATGGACTATGTGAGGAGGCTCGTCGAGATGGAGGGCAAGCCGGTCCTGCTCCACTTCGTGCCCGAGGGCAAGTACTACTGGGTCATCAACGTGGAGTACAACATCATAGACCAGCTGGGCAGGCCCAGGGAGATAGGCACCTTCCAGATAGACGTTGGGAACGCGAGGCGCTTCGGCATAACCTACGTGGACGAGAGGGGGGAGAGGAGGCACCCCGTGATAATACACACGGCGCTGATAGGGTCCCTCGAGAGGTACCTCTACATGCTCCTGGACACCGCGGCGCAGGCCGAGGCGAGGGGGGAGAAGCCGTCACTGCCCCTCTGGCTAGCCCCGGTCCAGGTGAGGGTTATACCGGTCTCCAAGGAGCAGCTGGAGGCGGCTGTGAACATTGCGGAGGAGCTTAACGCTAGGGGCTTCAGGGCGGACGTCGATGACAGGGATGAGAGCCTGGCCCGGCGCGTCAGGGACGCTGAGGTTAAGTGGATCCCCTACATAGTGGTGCTGGGGGCTAGGGAGGTCGAGAAGGGCCTGCTCAGCGTCAGGAGGAGGAGTGGAGGGGCCTCCCAGATGAGCCTCGAGGACCTCATCAGGGAGCTTGAGGAGAGGCTCAGGGGGTACCCCAGGGCTCCGCTCCCAATGCCCATGCTGCTGAGCAGGAGGCCCGGCTACTGAGGCGCCAGTGCGCTAAAAAGCTATAAGCTCTGAGGGGCCTGGGGCTCGGGTGGAGTCGCCACGACCTCAGCGCCTCTAAAGCTCTCCCTCAGGAGCCTGCTGTATGAGAAGTACAGGCTTAGGGAGGAGTTAGCCAGGAGGCTCGGCTACGAGAGGAGCCAGAGGGCTGCTGGGGACTACCACGCGAGGAAGCCTCCCGTGCACTGCGGCGCCACTGTCCACAGCGTGGTGGGCTGCACCTTCAGGTGCGCGTACTGCTACCTGCCGGATATGGGCGTGAGCTTCGAGAGGGCGCAGCCCTACGGGCTGTCGGGCGAGGAGATGGCACTGGCCCTGCTGGAGAACAGGTACTTCCTCCCCGGGCTCAGGGGGACGTACATAGCGCTAGGCAGCATTGGGGAGCCGCTGCACCCAGTGGGGGTCTCCAGGACCCTGGAATACGTGGAGGCCTTCGCGAGGCTCCTCCACAATCCCGTGCAGCTCTCGACCAAGGCTGTCGTGAGCGAGGAGGCGGCCAGGCGCCTGGCGGCGGTTAAGGGGGCGCCAGTCAGCCCGCTCGTGACCATAATCACGCTGAGGCTCCACAGGGCGCTGGAGCCAGCCGCCCCGGACCCGTGGAGGAGGCTCGAGGGGATGAGGAGGCTGAGGAGGGCGGGGCTTTACCCAGTTCTCTTCTTGAGGCCGCTCATACCAGGCCTCGAGGACGA
>QMRZ01000228.1 GCA_003649495.1 Thermoprotei archaeon
GACTCACCAAGCACCAGCCATGGCCCTACGCGTTCAAGTACGATACTAAGGCATTCGGTAACGCACCTATTGAACGTTTCGTCGAGGCGTTACGCGCCGAGGGCGTGCCTTGCTCCCGTATTGATCACCCGCCGCTCCATATGACGCTGGCCCAGGGTCCCGTTGGAAGGGTGAAGAGGAGGAACAGGTACCCAATTGCTGAGAAGGCGGTAGAGGAAGTTGTAACGATTCCTCAGTGGGTTTTCCTTGCTTCAAAGGAGGATATGGACGATATCGTAGAGGCTATAACCAAAATTCAGAAACACGCAAGCGAGTTGTAACCTCAAGTTCAAATATATCGCTCTATGCGTCTAAGGCACAAGATGTAAGGGTGCCAGCATATTCGCCTGTGCTACCGCCCACTGTTTTCAATATTTGACGATCCTGCTGAGGCAGATATTAGCCGTAATGCGTGTAAGGTTGAAGAGGATAGATAGAGGAAGTTAGGAGGCTAGAGATAGACCTGTGGGAGCTAGTTGGGAGAATGCTCAAATCGGAGTAATAGAGAGCGCTAGAAGGGGGTGAGGGGCCTCCTTAACGTCCTTGTTCTCTACCTGAGGGGAAGCTGGGCGAGCGCTCGTCTTTACGAAAGCCTGAGAGTTCACAGTTTTAGCCTCATATTCGATGAGTGCAGGAGCGCTATATGGATGGGAAACGTGTGGGAACGGCATGCGAATGAAGGATCCTAGAGGGTCGATAAAGCCTCTTTTCCCCATACCGTTAATGCACTCCAGCATATTTCGCGTCAACGAAGCTGATGGATTTTCATCACCTCCTAGATCTTCCTGAGCACCACCTGCACTCTCCCACTGGCCTTGCTCAGCTCAACTCTCCTGCCGGTGTTAAAGCCCTTATAGCAGGCGGCTACCTCAAGCTCCTCGACGCCATCTACTAGCTCGATTACTTCCCGGGAGGTCCAGGCCCTCATCGGCAGTGACCCGCTGAGCACTCTCACGGTGCCATCGGGCCATACGTATACGAGGCGGTAGCTCTCCTCCACAACCCCCTCCCCACCCTCCCTCCTCCACTCGCAGTGGGCTACGACTCCAAGCACCTCGTTCATCCACCTGTGGGATGCCCTGCCCGCCAGCGTGAGGTCTATGCAGTACACGCCCCCCCTCCTCAAGGCCTCCGCCACGCACTCGAGGTGTGACCTGGCCTCCCCATGGGTCAGGAGGTGGCTGAACGTGTTCAGCACGCAGAGAGCGGCGTCGTAGCGCGGCCTGACGCTGAACTTAGCCATGTCGCCGACGAAGGCCTCCGCGTTCCAGAGCCCCAGCCTCTCGAACTTGGCCCTGGCGTGCCTCACCATGGGGATGCTCAGGTCTATCCCCTCCACCAGGTAGCCCCGCTTGGCGAGCTCCACCATTAGCCTGCCAGTCCCGCAGCCTAGCTCGAGTATCCTCGAGGCGCCGTCGGCGTGCTCCCTGAAAACCTCCTCGTAGAACTCCACCTCAATCTCCGGGCACCACCCGAATGCCAGGTCGTACAGCAGGGGCTCCCCGTACAGCGGGGCCAGCTCAGCCCCCGCGGCTGAGCCGGCGGGGCGCTGGGCCTCGCGCTTAGGCGGCCTCCACTGGCGTGAGCGGGGATTTAGGGCTTGCCCCCTCTTCATCGGGCACCAGCGATCAGGTTGTACTTCCTCGGTATTTAGCTTCACGCCGCGTGCCGCTTCTGGGCGTACGCGCACATGGGGGCGAGTGGGCAGCTCCCACACCTGGGCTGCCTGGGCCTGCACCACCTCCTCCCCACTAATATCAGCTTCATGTGGAGCTCGCGTAGCCTGTCCGGCTCGCGCAGCGCCTCCACGGCCATCGTCCGCATCTCCTCGTAGCTCGCCCTCTCTAGCCCCAGGAGCCTGGGCATGACCCTGGAGATGTGGGTGTCCACTGGGAACGTCGCCTTGCCCGCCACCATGAGCACTACATCAGCAGTCTTGGGGCCGACGCCGGGTAGCCGCATTAGAGCCCTCCTCGCCTCCTCGACGCCCATGCCCTTTAACCTGTCCAACAGGCCTGGAGCCCTGGCCAGGGCCTCCGCTATAGCTCGCAGCCTCTCAGCCCTCTGCTTCTGCATCCCAGCGGGCTTCACAGCCTCGAGGAGCTTGCTGAGGCTCGTCCTCAGGATGACTTCGGGGGTCACTGGATGCCCCGTGAGCCTCCTCAAGTTCTCCAATGCCCTGATGGCCAGCCTATCGCTCGTGTTCTGCGACAACACGGTGGCCACGAGGACCTCGAACAGCGTCGTAGCCCTCGATACCACGAACTCGCCTGGGTCCAGCGTCAGCGGCCTCAGCCTCTCATAGGCCTCCAGCAGGCGCCTACGAGCCTCCACGCCCACATACCCAGCGGCCGGGGGATTTAAGAGCTGGGTGCCTAATCCCCCGGCGTGGAGGTCTCCAGGAGCTTGAAGGAGCTCTCCAAGCTCGCTGGCGACCCAGAGTTGCTTGAGAGGCTAGAGTACTACGTGAATAGGCTGAGGGAGCTGCTGTCCTCTCCTCGGCGCAGGTTTAGCAGGGCTGCCCATGTGCCCACGAAGCCCGGGGTGTACGTGGTTTGGCGCGATAGCGTGATCATATACGTAGGCTCCTCCAGGGACCTCAGGCGTAGGCTCCTGGGGGAGCACTTGAGGGGCAACGTAGATGGTAGCAGGCTTAGGAGGGCCTTATCGTGGGACCTCGGGATAGCTCCCATCGGGGTGCGGGCTAAGCTCAGCCGAGCGGAGGAGGAGAGGATTA
>QMRZ01000229.1 GCA_003649495.1 Thermoprotei archaeon
CCTGTACCTCCAGCCCGCCACTGCCAGGACAGCTAGCGCAGCCGCCTCCACGAGGGGCAGCGCCATGAGCACCAGGAAGATGGCGTCAGGGATCCGCACGGGGCAGCCACCCTCGGGAGGGGTCAGCCGGTTTGGTACACATCACTCCTCGGCCTCGCGTGCGCACATCACCCCCCGGGCATTAGTGGGCCGCCCACTGAAAAAGCTTAAAACCGCGCCTCCCCCTCTCACCCGAGACCATGTCCGAGGATAAGGCGAGGAAGATAATATTGTGGTTCGAGGAGCTGACGAAGGACGACGTGCCCCTAGTCGGGGGCAAGAACGCGAACCTCGGCGAGATGCTCCGGGCCGGCATACCAGTGCCGCCGGGCTTCGCCGTCACGGCCTACGCCTACAAGAGGTTCATCGAGGAGACCGGGATAAAGGACAAGATATACGAGATACTGAGGAAGCACGTCAAGCCCGGCGCCTCCGCCCCAGAGGACTACATGGACGCCAGCAAGGAGATCAGGGCCCTGATAGAGAGCACGCCAATGCCCAAGGACATCGAGGAGGCCATAAGGAGGGCCTACAGGGAGCTCTGCAGGAGGCTCGGCAAGGAGGAGGAGTTCGTCGCCGTGAGGAGCAGCGCCACCGCCGAGGACCTGCCCGACGCGAGCTTCGCCGGCCAGCAGGAGACCTACCTCAACGTCAAGGGCGAGGATGAGGTCGTCGAGAAGGTCAGGAAGTGCTGGTCCAGCCTATTCACCCCCAGGGCCATATTCTACAGGGAGAGCAAGGGCTTCGAGCACGAGAAGGTCCTGATAAGCGTCGCCGTCCAGAAGATGGTCAACGCCAAGGCAGCGGGCGTCATGTTCACCATACACCCCGTCACAGGCGAGAAGGACAAGATAGTCATAGAGGGCAACTGGGGCCTCGGCGAGGCCGTCGTCAGCGGGTCCGTCACGCCCGACGAGTGGGTAGTCGACAAGAACACCCTGGAGGTGATAGAGGAGAGGATAGTCGAGAAGACCGTCGAGTACATCAGGGACCCCAGGACCGGCAGGACCATACACGCCGAGGTCCCGCCCGAGCGCAGGAAGAAGCCATGCCTCACCAGGGAGGAGGTCAAGAGGCTCGCGGAGCTCGGCATACTCATAGAGAAGCACTACGGCAGGCCAATGGACATCGAGTGGGCCATCGACAGGGACCTCCCATTCCCCGACAGCGTCTTCATAGTCCAGGCCAGGCCCGAGACCGTCTGGAGCGTCAAGGAGGCCAAGGCCGAGGAGGCGGCTGAGGCCAAGGCAGTCAGCATATCCCAGGCCAAGGCCGTCGTCAAGGGCCTGCCGGCGAGCCCCGGCATAGCCTACGGCAAGGCCAAGGTCTGCCTCACCGTGGAGGACGCCAAGAAGCTCATGCAGAAGGGCGACATACTCGTCACCACCATGACCAACCCCGACTGGGTCCCCTACATGAGGCTCGCCTCAGCCATAGTCACCGACGAGGGCGGCATGACCTGCCACGCCGCCATAGTCAGCAGGGAGCTCGGCATACCCTGCATCGTCGGCACCAGGGAGGCCACCAAGGTCATGCAGACCGGCAAGGACTACACCGTAGACGCCAAGACCGGCGTAGTCTACGAGGGCAGGGTCGAGGAGCTCGTCGGAGCAGCGAAGCCCGAGGCCGCGCCCGCCGCCGCGCCAGCCGCCGCCCCCCTCGAGATAGTGATCAAGCCGCCCACCGGCACCAAGATCTACATGAACCTCGGCGTCCCCGAGAAGATAAAGGACTACAAGAACCTCCCATTCGACGGCATCGGCCTCATGAGAGTCGAGTTCATAATGGCCAGCTACGTAGGCGACCACCCGCTCTACCTCCTCGAGACCGGCAGGGGCCAAGTCCTAGTGGACAAGATGGCTGATGGCATAGCAATGGTAGCCAGGGAGATCTACCCCAGGCCCGTCGTCGTCAGGTTCAGCGACTTCAAGACAAACGAGTACAGGCAGCTCAGGGGCGGCGAGAAGTACGAGCCACACGAGGACAACCCAATGCTAGGCTGGCGCGGAGTCAGCAGGTACATCAGCCCACAGTACGAGAAGGCCTTCAGGCTCGAGATAGCAGCCATCAAGAAGGTCAGGGACGAGTACGGGCTCAACAACGTCTGGGTAATGGCCCCATTCGTCCGCACCCTATGGGAGGCAGAGAAGTTCGTCAAGCTCCTAGCCGAGGAGGGCCTCGAGAGCGGCAGGGACTTCAAGATATGGGCCATGGCCGAGGTACCCAGCGTCATATTCATGGCCGAGGAGTTCGCCCGCTACTTCGACGGATTCAGCATAGGCAGCAACGACCTAACCCAGCTCACCCTAGGAACCGACAGGGACAGCGCCATACTACCCAAGATAGACCCCAGGTACTTCGACGAGCGCGACCCAGCAGTCAGGACGGCAATCGCAATGTTAATAGAAAAAGCCCATAACTCACCTTATGGGTATCGAACCGTAAGTATCTGCGGTCAAGCCCCTTCGGTTTATCCTGAGTTCACGGAGTTTCTGGTTAGGCATGGAATTGATAGCGTTAGCGTAAATCCGGATGTCGTTGTTCGAACTAGGGAGTTAGTGGCGGCGATTGAGAGGAGGATATTGATTGAGAGGACGCTGGGGATTGAGCACTACGACGAGGATCTGGGCTGGCCGATGAGGCGGAAGAGGAGGGGGCTGAGGGAGTTCGCCCGGCGCGTGGACGAGGTGGGCTACTAGCCTCGCCTCTTTTTTATTTTGTGGCTAG
>QMRZ01000230.1 GCA_003649495.1 Thermoprotei archaeon
GCACCAGCTCGAGGTACTCCCTGAGCCCCTCGACTCTGGGTGGGATGGGATGCTCGCACACTATGATGCCAGCCCGCCTCCTCAGCCAATCCCCTATCGATAGCCCGGAGAGCCCCACCTTAGTGACCTCCACGCCCAGCACCACCCCGATCCTCGGCTCAGCTCTCGACAGCTCCTCGGCAGCCTTCTCGAGCCACTCAACCCTCTGAGACGGGTCGTAGACGTGATCAGTTATCGCCAGGCCCTCAAGCTCATTAGCCTCAGCAGCCCTGACCACGTCCTCGATTGGGCTCCTCCCATCAGAGTACGTCGTGTGAACGTGGAGGTCTACGCGGGGGTACCTCAACCCGACCGCCTACTCCTCAACTATCCTGTCCACGTACCTGCACTTGGTGAGCACGATCATCTTGGGCAGGGTCTTCGGCACGACGAGCTCCTTCACGAATGCTATCCTGCTCACGTACTTATCGAAGGTCTCTGGACTCACATCCCTGAACACCAGCCTATCAATCCCCCTGAACGCCACCCTCCTCCCATAGCTCTCCAGGTCGCTCCCGGTGACCTCGAGCTCCCCCACCGGGCCCACAACAGCCACGCCCCTAAGCCCCTCCTCAAAGGACCTAGCCACATCCTCGAGGAAGAAGCCGGTTGAGAGGAGGAGCCTATAAGCCTCGTTAGTGACCTCCCCTACGGTCTTCCCAATCCTCCGGGCCAGCTCGCTAATCTCCTGGTAGAGGCTCTTGTCAACACCCCTTATGAATACTCCCTTAGTCTCCTTGCTCATCGAGATATCATGATATCACGATATATAAAACTTCCTGGCTACTCCTTCAATAGGTAATCCAGGGTCTCAAGCCACTCGACGATGAACTCCCTATCGTCACGCTCGAAGGCCCTCAGGAACTCGTCTGGAGATATTATGATCCCCTTCTCCCTGAGGGAGCCGCCCGTCAGGAATATCAGCAACCTCGCCGCGTCGATGCTCCCACCGTAGAGCAGAGCCAGCTTCTCCATGAACTTCCTCGGCGACTCCACTACTAGCTTATCCGGGTCGCCAAGCCCCATCATCGCGAAGTTCCTCTTAATCAACGTACCCACCGGAGGCGCTAACTTATTGAGAAGCTCAGTGAACTTCATCTCTTCCTCACCCTTACTCTCACAAGCTTCCTCAGGAGGTCGTCCACTGGAACTACCTTGGACATGCTAGGCTCCATGACCATCTCCAGTACCTCAACATCAAGCTCCCCCACAGCCTGGTATAAGGGGAGGATAGAGCTGCAAGGCGGTTGCCCAGACACTAATGCCCTATCCACATCTAAATAAGCGGTATGGAACCAGGGTAGCTGAACCAGCGCCCTAGCTAACTTTACAGCATCGCGCCCCTCGAGGTAAAGCAACCTATAAGGCGTATCCGATAAATCCCTGTAAAGCCATACCCTATTCCCTTTCCAGATCTTGAGTACATGCTTCCTGAAATGCCTGCTGAGCGTCTGATGAGGTATTCTCCTGCCAATACGCTTCTCACTCTCCCTCTCAGCCTCCCTGAGAGAGGCGAAGGGCCATCTAAGCTTAACTCCGAGAATAGCTACATCCGCTTCATCAAGCTCCACGACCTTCTCCCTGATTAATCTGGGTGGAGGAAGGTCTTTGAGCTCGATTAAGTCAACAACGCCGTATACTGCCCCGCTTTCACTCACATACTCAGTTGCTTTGGCATGAGGTGTCCACCAAACTCTCTCAAGAGCTCTTACTATAATTGCATCCTCTTCAAAATTACTCATCCAATAGTCAATTACATCACTTTCCTCAGGTAAGAGACCAGTATAGAGGTAAAATTTACGCCCCATTAAGTACAATTTTCTAATCGATCGCGTGTACGGAATTTCAAATAGCCTCTTAGTGCTAATGGCTGATACAGGTAGTATGCCAGCAGCGCGATAATCAACCTCAAAGCCTATCCTCACTTTCCTCAAGCCCCTTTCTCTGGATAATATTCTGGATACTTCGTATTCCGGCAACCCTGCTTTAGTAGCGACATCAGAAATGGATAAAGAATCAGGGATGGCCTTAATTATCCGCCATAACTTTCCTTCAAGTGAAGTGTAGCTGATCCTCATAGCCCCGCTATAGGGGGTCAATGTTAGGGTCAGGATATTTTCCAGGGTCTGAAGGATCGAGTGGCGTTATCGTGGTCTTGGGCTTGGCGATGGCTACAGCATTCACTAGTAGAGGTACTGCTAGTAGCGCTATGGATAGGATTATCCTCCACTTACACTTCCTCAGTACTATTGAGATGACTTCCCTCCATTTCATCGATTAATGATAGGCAGGTGGGGGTACTTAAGCTTTGCTCCATTTTTGCAAGTTGATAGGGGAGGGGATGCAATAATGGCTCACTTCCTCAGGAGCTTGTGGGCTACTGCTAGCCTGTAGAATGCCTTAGCGTTTGTCACTAGGGCTATCCAGGCTAGGGGGGCTAGGAGTAGGCGGGGGTCCACGTGGGCTAACACGCTGCCGACTGCTACTAGCAGCATCCTGACATCCCTGCTGTCTGAGAGTATGGCGGGCCACGCCACGTCCCCGCCCCCCAGCGCCGTCTTTATGAGGTGCCACGAGTATGATGTCATCAAGCCGCCCACTGCCGCTAAGAGCCCGGCTAGCCAGGCGTACGCCGATAACGCGGGCCCGATGTCCCAGGCGAGCCTGTACGTGAGCGCGGCCAGGGTTATCACGTCAGTATACCTGTCCAGGACTGCGTCGTAGA
>QMRZ01000231.1 GCA_003649495.1 Thermoprotei archaeon
GGGCGGACTGGTGGAGCACGCGAACATCATCACGCCCACCACCATAAACTCCTACCACCTCGAGAAGGCTAGCGAGGCCCTGGCCTCGGCTAGGTGGGGCGCCTCCAGCCTGAGGGATGAGCTCGCCCGCCTCGTGCGCGCCTACGACCCGTGCCTAGGGTGCGCTACCCACGCGGTCAGGATCACAGTGGAGGTGGTGTGATGAAGGTAGCGGTCTTCTCCCTAGGGGGCTGCGAGGGGTGCAGGTACAGCCTAGTAGAGGCCCTGTTGAGCATCAGCGACTTAGGACTTGAGCTGGTCCACGAGCCACTCCTGGGCCTCCACGATGAGAGCTACGACGTGGCTATAGTCGAGGGCTCCGTGGACTCACGGGAAGACGTGGAGAAGCTCCTAGAGATCAGGCAGCGTGCGAGAGTACTGGTCGCGCTAGGCACCTGCGCAGTGCTCGGCGGCGTGCCAGGCCTAGCCGAGGAAGTAGCCGTGAAGTGTGGCCCCAGGAGACCCCTGAGAGCGGCGCCTCTCTCCAGGTACGTCAGGGTAGACTACTGGGTCCGGGGATGCCCGCCCCCACGCGAGGAGCTGCTGAGGGTGTTGAGGTGGATATCCGAGGGCTCCCCACTAAAGCCGGGCGAGAGCCGGTTCCCCTACTGCAGAGAGCAGGCCGCGTCGGTGCCCGGCACTCTCCTCGAGCTGGAGGCGGAGAAATGTATAGTGTGCGGCAGGTGTGTCAAAGTCTGCGAGGAGATGGGAGTTCATGCACTAGGCTACGCTCGCCGCAGCGTGAGCATAGCCGTGACTACGCCCCTGGAAGTCAGCTTTGACGAGAGCACGTGTGTGGCATGCGGCCAGTGCGTCCTCTACTGCCCAGTGGGCGCCTTGAGAGAGGTGAGCGGCCTCAGAGAGCTGCTACAGGCCCTGCGCGCTGGCCTCGTGCGCGAGGCTTACGTGGAGCCCGAGGCACTGGTGGGGATTGCGGCCAGCTTATCCGTGCCCCCTGGCAAGGCCCTAGCAGCGCTGAAGGCCCTAGGCCTGAGGAGGATCGTTGTGTGGAGACCACCCCTACCCGAGGATGCGCTCATAGTGCCGGCTAGCATGGCCGAGTACCTCTACGTGAAGAAGCTATACCCGGAGCTGCTCCCCCTCACCGCTAAGCCAGAGCTAAAGCTCAAGCACGGCACAGTGCTCATCACAGCCTGCCTAGCCAGGCGCCTCAGTCACAGCCCCGTAGTCACGGCCAGGGACGTGTTCAGGGCCCTAAGGAAGCTCGACGTGGACGCACTGCCGGAGGAGGCTCCAGACGAGGTACGGCTAAGCCATGAGCTAGCCCTCCAGAAGGCTGTCGGCCCATCTCAGGTCAGGAATGTCCTTGAGTCTCTCAAGGCCAGACACGGCGTAGAGAGGCCAGTGACACTATACCTCTGCCCTGGAGGCTGCTTAAGAGGTGGAGGGCAGCCCTACCCTGATGAAGCCGGGGAGGAGGAGCTGAGACGCGCGCTCAAAGCCGTTGAGCAGCTTATTAAGTCGACCACGGGAGGCTAGAGATTCAAGTAAAGCTCCAACTAGAGTCTCCGGAACCCTGCTTCATCTCACGTGCGCCGCGAGCATTCAATCCCATCATAATACATTAATACTTGTATTAATGTATTATGATGGGATGCGTAGGGTAACCAGTGTGAGAATAGAGGATGAGCTTTGGAGGAAGGTTAAGGCACTTGCAGCCCTCGAGGGAACCACTGTGAGCGCGCTCCTAGAGGAGATGTTGACAGCTCTTGTTAGAGGAGCTGAGAAGGCCGCGAGCCTCGAGCAGCCACGCGACCGCGTAGTTGAGGAGTTAAAGGCCATTAGGGCCAGGGGAGGGAGCCCCCTCATAATAGCTTACCCCGGAAAGACGGCCGTAGAACTCGTTAAGGAGGGGAGGGGCGATTAAGTCGATTTATGTGGACACCAGCGTCATAATAGCCAGGTACAAGCCCGGCGATCCCCTGTATAACGACTCAAACGCTCTCTTTCAGAGGGAGTACAGATTTGTGATCTCGCCACTAGTCCTCGTGGAACTCTACTCCGTGTTCTCGAGGATTAGGCCCTACATAAGGCTGCCCAAGCCCCTCAGGGGGGCAGCGCTCAGCTCTCTGATAAGGTTCGTAGTAGACGACTGCAAGCTCACAGTGGTGTACAACCTTTTAGTCGCCAGGATCGGGGAGGAGGCGTGCAGAGTCCCGCTCGAGTACATCTACGCGATGAGGCTGGCAGATGCGCTGAGACTACGCGCCCTAGACCTCCTCCACGTGGCTCAAGCCGCCCTCCTAGACGGCGAGGTTGAGGCTCTCGTAACTGGAGATGAAGAGATACTGGAGCGCAGGGAGCGTATCGAGAAGCTCACGGGCCTGAGCGTGGCAAGCCCCCGCGAGCTCATCTAAGCTCATCTCGACGAGTGTGCGCCAGCCCCACTCCTCCCTCAGAGGATCTAGCTGGGATAGTCTAGCAGCTCCTCGAGCAGCACATGGAGCAGGGTGGGCAGCGCCCTCACGACCGGGCAGCTGAGCCCCTCCCCCCTGAACCTCTGCCCAACTATCCCCAGCAGTACTAGGTGCCGTGGCATCTCCTCCGGGAAGGCCGAGTACCCCAGGCTGAGCGCCTCAGCCACCCCCAGCCCATGCGCATCCGGCTCCTCCTCCAGGGCCACGGGCCCCCGCCACTCCACCCTGACTAGCCGCCCAGGCTCCCCTCCCCTCACGGCGTCAACAAC
>QMRZ01000232.1 GCA_003649495.1 Thermoprotei archaeon
ACTATAGCCTCCGGCTTAAAGCTCTCCAGCAGTGGCACTACCACCTCCTCCAGCGCCGTGGCGTAGACATCATCGCCGCTACTGGGCGGCAGCACGACGTTCACCTTGAAGCCCTCCCCCTCCCCTGAGCCCAGGTCGGTTAGGAAGCCCGTGCCGGGGTACAGGGTTATAGGGTCTTCGTGGAGGTCCACGTGCAGCACCCGGGGGTCGGAGTAGAATATCTCCTGAGTGCCATTGCCGTGGTGCGAGTCGAAGTCCAGGACCGCCACTCTCTTGACGCCCAGCTCCAGCAGCCTAGCTACGACCAGCGCCGCGTTATTGAAGATGCAGAAGCCCTGAGTCAGCCCTCCCAGAGCCCTGTCCCGCCGCCCCGCGTGGTGGCCTGGCGGCCGGGGGAGGACGATGATCACGCGCCCCTCGAGGGCGGTCTCCGCAGCAGTTAGCGACGCGCCAGCCGCTGTGAGCGCAGCCCTCATGGTCCCTCGCGAGACGTACGTGTCGTTATCCAGCATGCTGACGCCAGACTCAACGAGGTCCCTAACCTCAGCCACGTACTCGGGGTCGTGGACCCTGTAGAGGTCCTCCTCCTCAGCTGGCTTAGGCTCGACGACCTCACCAAGTAGCTCGTGCCTCCTCAGGGAGGAGAGCGCTACCTTAAGCCTCTCAGGTCTCTCGGGGTGGGGGAAGGGGGGCTTGTGCTCCAGGAAGACCGCGCTGTACAGCGTGATCAGCCCTCTCATCACGCTCACGGGCTAACCCCTCCTTAAACGGTTCTCGCCCAGCCTCCTGAGCTCCCTCAGGAGCTTCTCGACCGCCTCCTCGGGAGTCCTGTAGGTCAGTAGCCTAAAGCCGGGGTGCGTGATCCCCCTTATGAGAGCCGACGTCCTCTCCAGCCTGCCCTCCTCGCAGAGCGCTAACACGGGCTTACCCCTGAGGAGCGAGTATGCTATCTCGAAGCCAACGCCCAGGCTGGGGTACGATACCTCAGCCACCAGCACGTCGGCCTCCTCCATTAGGCGCACATCCCTCTCATATATCTCGCGGGGGCTGACCCCCCTCTCCACATCCAAGACGTCATCCAGCACGTGGGGTGTCAGGATCACATGCCCCTCCTCCACGAGCGCCGCGGCGATGCGGCGCACCAGGCCTAGAGCCCGCCGCACGCCCAGCATTGGGGCTGCCAAGTACACCTTCACAGGTCTGCATCCGCGCGCCCAGTCATTAACTTAAGCCCTGCCGAATGGGCAACAACATATAGCACGCGCGTCAAGTATGCGGGGGTGAGGGAGCCGTGTCAAGCCGGGGCAGGCCGCTGTCGTGGATGGACGTGCTGGGCCTCTCCCTGACTCTAGCTGAGGAGATAAGGCACGCCAAGCCCGACGTCGTGGTAGCTGTGATGAGGGGCGGCATATACCCGGCTCTCGTGATCTCATCTAGGCTTGGAGTTGATAGGCTTTACACGCTGGAGTACAGGAAGTACAGTGATGAGAAGCCGCCGCGCGAGCTGTGGAGCGAGCCCAGGCTCCTTAGGGATGAGGTGCCCGAGCTGGGGGGCGAGAGCGTACTGGTAGTGGATGACGTGGCCAGGACTGGCAGCACGCTCAAGGCAGCTAAGGACCTCTTGGAGTCCAAGGGGGCGGGCGAGGTGAGGTCGGCGGTCCTCGTCATAAGGTCCAGGGACATGTTCTACGCCCCCGACTACTACGCCGTATATATGAGGGCCTGCCCCATATTCCCCTGGGAGCGGAGATGAGGAGTGCAAGCAGGGAGAGGAAGAGGAGGGTTGAGGAGCTGGCAGCCCTCATGATAAACATGGCTGAGAGGGACGTGCTCGGGGGAGTGGGTCGCGTGCTGGTGCCCGAGCTGGAGGCGGAGGGCTTCAGCTATGACGAGATAATCGAGGCCCTCGCCGTTCTGAGAGGGGAGGGCTACAGTGTGAGCGTAGTCGGCGACGTAATCAAGATCAGGAAGGGGCTTCACCGAGGAGGCGCCTCCCCTTCCTAGTCAGCACGTAGATCCTCACGCTACACCTCTCTCTAATCCCGCACGTGGGGGCTAGGGGGCACGAGGCGCAGGACCTGGGCTTCACCTCCTCCAAGTAGCCGTGGGAGAGCAGAGCTCCTATGAGAGCCTCAGCCTCACCCACCGTTAAGCCCAGCTCCCTAGCCAGCCGCTCTGAGGTGAGCGGCCCCCTCAGCGCTGCTCTAAGAGCCTCCCTCAAACTCATTGTAAGGACCTAACCTCGCTGGAGCTTAAAGCAGTTCATTACCCACAGTAATAATGCGTCCAGGTAATGTTATGACCAAGATTTATTAGGGGAGTGGAGAGGGTGTGCGTACTGTGAACGTCGTAAAAGCTGGAGGCTCAGTGCTTAGGAGCAGTGACGACTACTTAAAGTTAGCTGAGGTAGCCCTCAGGCTGGGGGCTCGCGTAGTAGTAGTATCGGCGATGAAGGGCGTCACTGATGCCCTGCTGGAGGCGGCGAGGCTGCGCGACGTCAAGCGGTTCGGCGAGGTGGCAGCGCGCCTAAGGGAGGCTGCATCAGATCTAGGGGCGCGTGGCGAGGCTGAGGAGTGGATCAGGAGGGGTGAGAGGGCCTTCAGGAGCTATGCCGCTAGCCCAGCGCCGCAGCTGCTGGATGAAGTGCTCGCGTTGGGCGAGAGGGTATCCATGGTGCTGATGAGGAGGGCGCTAGAGGCCCTGGGCACGAGGGCTGTAGCGCTGGATGGGGGGGAGGCAGGCAT
>QMRZ01000233.1 GCA_003649495.1 Thermoprotei archaeon
GCGCTGGGAGGGATAGCTGAAAAAGGCCATACCCATAGTGGAGCTGTATGGAGGGGAGCGAGCTACTCATAGCCCTATCCTCCTTCGCCACCGCGTTCCTGGGGGTGCTGGCAGCATTCACGGTCTACGCATCCCTATACCTGCTCTCGGCCGTGAGGAGGCTTGAGAGCATTGTGGGCAGCGCTTCTCCCGGCACGGGGATGGTGGCGATAGCAGGCTTCAGGGACTTGGAGGAGCTCGCCAGGTCGCTGGGCTGTGAAGAAGTTGGATTGCTCAGCAGTGATGGCCTCCCACTGGAGGTGTACCCGAGGGGCGGCCTGATAGAGAGGTACGCCAGCCTCCTCGCCGGCCTTGGGAGTGGGGCGCGCGGCGTCGAGGGGGTGAAGAGGCTTGAGCTCGTGATGGATGGCCTAGTAGTAGCAGTTTACAGGGTTGGGCTGGGGGATGAGGAGGTGTACGCGGCCTTCGCAATGAAGCCCTGGGCCCCGAGGCCCCTCGAGGCCTCCCTCCTCTCAGCAGTCTCCAAGTACCTCCGCTCTAAGTGCCAATGAGCGACGCGTCACGCGAGAGCTTGAAGCCGAGCCGCGGCCTCCCATCAACGTAGGTGAGGGTGGCCATGACCAGCCCCCTCTCCGCCAGGCGGCGCACAGCCCTCCAGTACGCGTCGCCCCGCAATCCGCTAACCTCCCTCAGAGTCTCCGAGTCCAGCTCACCCCCAAACCTCCTGAGGGCTGAGAGCACGCTCTCCTCATCCTCTGGAAGCCTCGGCCTCCCCACCGCCCCGCTACGCCCAGCGCGGTCTACGGCGAGCAGCGGGGCCCTCGGCACGGGCTTCACAGCCTCAACCTCGACGCCAAGCGCTGAGAGCTCCCTCCTAGCCCTCTCCAGCAGCTCGCGGGGCCTCACGTAGTACTGCGTGATGTGCCTCGCCACATCCCTGAAGTCCGTAATCCCCTTCTCAACCATCCACCTGAGCACGAGCATCCTCCTCTCAATCTCCTCCTCCAGCTCCTCCACACTCCTCCCAAGCCTCTCAGACACCTTCTCGAGCAGCAGGCTCTTCCCAGCAACCTCGTGTACATCCCGCCTCGGGTCCCACTTCACCAGCAGCCTATACTTGCCGTAGTCCTCAACCTCCCAGAGGTAGCGGAGCCTCCTCCCCATCTTCCCCTCCGGCAGCCAGACGCGCTCGACGAGGAGCATTATGTTCATCGCCGGTATGTAGGCTGGCGACACGTTCATCGGCGGGCTAGTCAGCCTCTGCACACACTTCTCAATACTCTCCGCGTGTATAGTACACATCCCGCCATGACCCGTGTTGTGCAGCAGTACCGGCACGTTCCCGCCAAAGAAGGACTCGGTGCCCGGTACTGAGAGGTCGTATACGAACCCATTGTACGGCTTCCTCCTGACCTCCTTGACCCTGATTAACACGATGTCGCTGTTCAACAGTCGAAACAGCTTGTCGAGATAAGTCTTCGCTTCACCTTCGATACGCCCCTTCTCAGAGATCCACTTAATGACTCTCATCGCAGTCTTCTTAGAGACGCGCTTCTTCTTCCACACGTATGTTAAGGGTAGGGGCATGGACCTGGGCTTAGCTAGCTCCCTTAACCTTGTTAGGAACTCGACAGGTATTCTCTCGCTGGCGTTAGGGTACTTGTACTTCCTATTGAAGTAAATTGCCACGTTATACGTCATGCCTCCCCGCTCACTAGAGCCCTTCTCGACGAACAGCTCCGAGTAGAAGCCAGCTACGCGCGCAAGCCACAAGAACTGGAGTGCGAGGCTCCTGCTTGCAGTGGAGTATACGACGTACCTCCTCTTCAAAGTCCTCCTTGAATCTGCCATTAATCCCTTAAAGAACTCCCTTATGACGCTGGGGGGCGAGGCCCACAGGTGGGGCGGCACTCTCTTCTCCCTCAGCTCCCTCCCGAGCAGCTCCTCAAAGACTTCAGCTAGTAGTGTGTGATTAAACTCGTATATTGTGTAGCTCCCTCTCGCATCAACCGCGGGGCGTAGGCCAAACTTCCGCTGCATCACCTTGAGAGTCCTGTTAGCTATCTCAACCTCGCCAGCTCCGAAGGTGAAGCATATCCTCTTACCCCTTTTGACGCAGCCATCGGCGATGTAGGCTCCGAACACGAAGGCCAGGTCCTCATCAAGCTGTATTCTGGCGGGGAGCATGTACTTGCTGTTCCTGAGCCTCACCATTACGCGGCTCCGCAGTCCCTCAGCGTTGCTACGGCTCTCTAGCCTCAGGTACTCCTCAAGGGGAATGGAGTTCCTCCTCTTCCTCGATGGCGCGCGAAGCTCCTCAGGCAGGTTAAGTACCCTGATGCCATCCCTATCTCTCAGGAGGTCTATCACATCTATTACCGCGTAGTCGTTCTCCCGGGCTGGGGGCATGTTCTTGACAAAGGTTATGAGGAACTCTCCGGGCTTCAGAGACGCGACTGGCTTCTCAATCACGTCGAGCGTAGCTGGGTCGAGGATAAAGACGCTGTGGCTCCCCGTCGCCTCCACTCTGCCTCCACCCTCGGTCACCACCTCGTAGATCTCTCTCGCCCTGTGCCTGAGCACGTACCTGATGGGCTTCCACACGGCCCTGAAGCCCTCGTGGCTCAGTACATAGTACTCCTCTACGACCTTCGGCTCCCACTCCTCATCCCCGCTGTAGAACTTGTCTACGAACTCGCCTATCGGCACTAGCTTCACTGCACCATCCCTACCC
>QMRZ01000234.1 GCA_003649495.1 Thermoprotei archaeon
GAAGTAGCCCCTCGTCTCCGGGATGTACACCGTGAAGCCCGCTGTCACCACGAACACCAGTGCTGTGAGCAGCGAGGCTACGGCTACCGCTCTAGCCCTCGAGGCCTCGGCACTCTGCATGGAGTACAGGGGCCTGGGATGGGCTTAAACCTTCCTTAAGCACGCAGGCAATAAGTAAATCAGCATATTGATTAGCACGTGGCGTCATTGGGCGAGAGGCTCGAGGAGCTATATAGGCTTGTGCCGTGGCCCGAGGATCCACGCAGCGAGGAGGGGAAGCGTAGGTACGTGGAGGCGTTAAGCCAGATGAGAAAACTGCTGGGGCATGAGTGGCTTAAGCAGCTGCTAGAGTCTAGACGCAAGGTATCGGTACTGGACGTGTGCGGCGGCACTGGGATAGGTGGTGTCGCGTTAGCAAGGGCGCTCCAGGAGGCTGGAGTGGAGGTCGATCTCACGATACTCGACCTCAGGAGGAACGCGCTCGAGGTAGCTTTCAGATGGGGGCGTGAGGAGCTAGGGCGTGAGGTACAAGTGGTGGAGGCTGATGCACGGAGGGCACACGAGATAGGCTTAAGGGCTGACATAGTACTAATGTACGGTCTCTCCGCCCCTCACTTCGACCCCTGGGACATGGCTAGGCTCTTCTCCTCAGTCTCCGAGGTTTTGAACAGCGATGGCCTGTTCGTGATAGAGGAGACTGACAGGAGGTACTCGATATTCTTCCTACAGGGCTATGCGCGCGCCCTGGCTGAGAGCGCCGGTGAGGACAGCCTAGTAGCGAGCTTCCACGTGGGCTACAGCGTGAGGAGGGGGACGTTCAGGCGCGCCACGGTAAAGCTGCCCTCTGCAGGCCGCGTAGTCGTGAGCGACTTCTACTTCTGGGGCCTGGCGGAGCTGATGACGCTAGCCTGGCTCTTCTTCGAGGATGTCGACTTCCTCCCAGTTAGGAGGAGCTACAGCGGGTTCATACTTACGTGCAAGCCGCGTGGCAGGCTTAGGCCCTCAGACCTCTCTAGGGATCCACGCGTGCTAAGGGAGACTTAAGCACTGGATACCAGGTACACCGCTAGGCCTGCCGCGCTCACGACCGAGGCTGCTAGGAACGTCAGCCTGGGGTGCAGGCTCCAGAGCAGCGCTCCCAGGAGAGACGCTGCAACTCCCACGGTCTCTCTTATCATTCTAAAATCAATGATTTTAATTTTATAGTAGAGCCCTATTGTCTGCGGCTCCTGACTAGCCCCTCCGCCAGATCCACTATGAGGGCCTTCCTCGCGGGCTCGCCTATCTCCCTCAGCCCAGCGAGGAGGAACGCTATTGGAGGCAGCTCCTTTGAGGGCGTCAGGCCTAGGGCCAGGGTGTAGAGGAAGAAGAAGGTGAAGGTAGCTGCTATGAAGGGCCTTTTCCCGTATACGTCGGCTGCCTTGGTGCCAGCAGGTAGCTGAAGATGGACATGATCATATGGAGCAGTACCAGCAACTCTTAGTCGAAGAACGAGGTGCCCAGCACCTTCAAGTACTGGGACACGAACCTCGCTCATCGTGTTGACGGGTATAGTTGGGGCCATCACCACATTTCTCTCCAGCGCTAGCCAGCCTCCTGAGAACTCCAGTCATATCGCCCTTAGGCGAGTACGCACCCGCTTAAACCTAGGGGGTTCTGGGAAAGGGGGTTTGCCAGGCTTGCCCGCCTTTGGGGCTTCATACCCATTAAGTTCTAGGAGTTAACTCGGGGCCTCAGGCTAGTGTGCCCAGCTTAGCTTCACAAGACTTCTCTCAGCACTTTATTACGTTGAGGAGAAGTACGCGTAGTCTAAGTACTCCCGGATTATGGCGTTGACGAGCCTCTTCCTCAATTTTCTCATCCCTGGAGATCGGTAGCCTGCCTCTAGTTACCACGTGAACTGGGGGGAGGGGGCTTCATTAAGCACCTGCACATCGGCCGGCAACTTCACCTCAGCTTCGAGCTCGGCTGAGAAATAGATGACGTAGTGGAGGGCCTCGCGGGGGTCCTCCAGCCACACGGCGATGTCCACGTCCCTGAAGAACCTCCTCTCCAGAAGCCCCCGTGAGCATAGGCGAGCACCACACCCTTCCTTCCCCACAGCCTCTCAGCGATCGCCCTGAGGATCTTCTCCTTCGGGGGAGCTCGCAGTAAGACAGCTTAGCCCTATTCACGCGCACCATCCCCCAGCCGCTCCCTCACGTACCTAGGCCTTTCCTCACGCTCTCATACACCCTCTTATCACCTATCACCCAGTACCTATGCACGAGCAAGTTCCTCAGCCTAGCCGCTGAGGCCAGCCTCTCAGCCAAGCCCCTGGGCAGGACGCCCAGCTCCCCTAGCCTAGTGAAGCATCCTGGGAAGCTGTCAATCCTCTCATCGTACTCCTCGATGAGTAGGTGCAGGCATATGCTGGCTACAGCCTCCACCGTTCACCACATCCGTGGCTTCGCGTAGTGCGTCTCTCCGCGTTGGCCATGGGTGGGTTTACCGCGGCTGCCCCCGGGTAATTGGGGTTCACCAAGGGTTCACCACCCCCAGTAATCACTGGGTTCGGGGCGCCAGTAGCGGGCTGTAGGAGAGGATTCATATTCTTGCCTTGGAGGCGTGGAGAGACACGCTAAGAGGCAGAAAGCTACAGCCTAATGCTACAGCCCCTCATTGAGAGCCTTTCATGCGCGGTTAACTCCTCAAACTCCCTCGCCACTAGACCCTC
>QMRZ01000235.1 GCA_003649495.1 Thermoprotei archaeon
AGCAGACAAGTGCGTGCACCTGGAGGCTTTCGAGCTAGCCAGCAATGTGAGGGAGGTTAGGGTCAGCTATGAAGAGTTCAGGAAGAGGATATATCCACTCCTCTTTAGGGGCCTCCTCTAGTATTCCTCTGCCTCGACGGCTATCTCAGCCCTAGTCTCTATCCTCTCCACCTTCCCGTCCCTGAGGTAAACGATCCTGTCGCTCACGTCTATCATCTTCAGGTCGTGGGTAGCGGTCACTATGGTTACGCCTCTCTCCTTGTTCAGCTGCCTCAGCAGGTTGATTATCTCTAGCCCCGTCTGCAGGTCTAGGTTTCCGGTGGGCTCGTCGGCCAAGACTATAGCGGGGTCGTTGGCTAGTGCTCTGGCTATCGCAACTCTCTGCTGCTGGCCACCGCTAAGCTCAGTAGGCCTGTGATACAGCCTATCACCAAGCCCAACCCTCTCCAATAATTCCCTAGCCTTCCTAATCCTCTCCTCCCTCCTGACTCCTGCGAATATCATCGGGAGCATCACGTTCTCGAGAGCAGTCAAGACAGGTATCAGGTTGAACGTCTGGAAGATGTAGCCTATCTTCCTGGCCCTAAGCCAGGCCAGCTCATACGCGTCCAGCTTACTTATGTCGACCTCGTCAATGTAGACCTTGCCCCTCGTGGGCCTGTCGAGGCCCCCGATCATGTTGAATAACGTAGTCTTGCCAGCGCCTGAGGGCCCCATTATCGAGACATACTCGCCCCTCCTGATCTTCAGGTTAACCCCATCCAGGGCCTTTACAATGTAATTGCCCATCCTGTAATACTTGGCTAGGTCCTCGGTCTCGACCGTGTACTCGTACCTAAGGGCCAAGGGCTTCCACCACCTAAGAGTGGACAGAAGTGGAATTTATCCTTGCCGGTCTGCGAGGCTACACCTCGTACCTCAGCGCATCCGCTGGATTCAGCCTAGCAGCGTAATACGCCGGGTATAGAGTAGCCGCGAGGCTTAGGAAGACCGCTATCCCAACACCTAACAACAGGAGGCCGAGTGCCACTGGCATTACGCCGACGAGGGGAACAGCCGGGTTAGGCGCCGCCAGGGCCTTCAGCGCGTTTGCTATTCCAACCGCTGGGTTAGCGACAGCGTACACCAGCGCCGCTATGAGCCCCGCGATGTAGCCAGCGAAGCCCCCAATCCCCCCTATCAGGAGGGCTTCTATGAGGAATAGCTCCAGGATGTGCCTATCAAGAGCGCCCAGGCACTTGTAGGTGCCTATCTCCTTGTACCTCTCGGCAACCGCTATCAACATGCTGTTGGTAATGCCGACTCCACAGACCAGGAGGGATATGAACAGCAGCCAGTACATGTAGGGCTGGATGCCCGCCCCTCCGGCCTGCGCCTGGAATGATGCCATCATCATGAGCGAGACGAAGAATGCGATGCCCAGGGTCACTGAGGCCGTGGTTATGGCCACTCTAGCGAACCTCCTCCTCACGTTCTGCACTGATATGTAGAATGCCTCTGAGAGGGGGAACCTTATCTCACCTATCTCCCACGTCCCCATGCTCAGCCCCCTTCACGAGTTACGGCCAGCCTTGCTTAAAAATCGTTTGCCTCAGCTGTAGCCTTAGCTGGCCTGAGCGTTGGCCTCATAAGCCATTTAGCCCCCTCTAGCCATGTGTAGCACAGCACAGCCTCACCGGATCGATAACTCCTGAGGTGGCCAGGGTGGATGAGCGTCCTAGAGAGGAGCCTGAGAACCCCCAAGTCCTTGAGGAGATAATAAGCCTCATACTGAGACATAGGCCAGACATCACACGAGATGCCGTGCTCAAGATGGTGGAGGAGCGCATAAGGGACCTAGGCGGGCTCATCGATGAGGACGCCGCCGCCATGCTAGTCGCCAAGGAACTGGGCGTGCCGCTACCTAAGGCTTACGTCGTGGCCAGGGGGGCTAGGCTGAGGGTAGGGGACCTTCTACCGGGCCTTAGAGGTCTTAAGCTGGTGGCTAGGGTTCTCAGGGTGCCCCGCCCCCTCGCCCTCAACTCAGGAAAGCGGGTGTTGAAGGTGTTAGTAGGCGATGAGAGCGGTGTCATCAACCTCGTTGTGTGGGATGAGAGAGCTGAGGAGCTCTACAAGAGCTTGAGGCCTGGGATGTGTATACTAATCGAGGGCGGCTTCGCGAAGAGGTACAGGGGGCGTCTTGAGCTAGGCCTGGCTAAGGAGGGGCGAGTCGAGGTGTTAGACGAGGAGTGCGGCCTGCCACCCTTCGAGGAACTCTGCAGAAAGCACAGTGTTAATGTGATCACGGTGAAAGTGTGCGAGATAGTGGAGGGTAGCGGGGGCTGCTGCATCTACGGTCTGCACAGCGATAGGCCAGTACAGGTGCTGGTGCCGGGGGACTTGGAGATGCCTTCACTCCACGTGGGCGACATCATAGCAGTGCAGGACGCTAGGGAGCTAAGGGGCGATGCGCCCAGGTATAGGGCTAACCGCATGACCCGTATATTCGTGATGGCTAGGAGCGAGCCACTTCAGTCACCCTTCAAGCTACTGGAGGTGGACGAGGTGCGCTCAGCTGATGGGAGCACCCTGCTCGGCGTTAGGGGGCTGCTAGTAGCCGCGCTCCCCTCGAGGCGCGGGGCTGGTGGCAGCCTAATACTGGCTGGCCGCCTATCAAGCGTGAGTATACTATCATTCGAGGA
>QMRZ01000236.1 GCA_003649495.1 Thermoprotei archaeon
AAGAAGGTGCGTAGAGTGCGTGTATTACTTGAAGAGGTCGAGGTACTGTATACTCCTGGGCAGGAGGGTTGAGGATCCAGAGCACCCTCCCTGCCTTAAGCAGAGGGAGGAGAAGGCTGAGAAGCCGGAGCCGCGCGCCAAGGCCATGGCTAAGCCCGTGGCAGCTGATGGGCCTCAGGCCTCGCAGGCTAGGGCAGTTGCTCAGCAGGCTGCTGTAGCTAAGCCGTCTGAGGCGCCGCCGCGAGTGATGGCTGAGGCGCTAGGGTTTAGCTACGCGCCGACTGGGATTAGGGAGCTGGATGAGGCGCTTGGAGGAGGCTTCATCAGGGGCAAGACTTACCTGGTGGCTGGGGAGACGGGGGCTGGCAAGACGATATTCTCCCTTCAGTTCCTGTTGACGGGCGCTGTCTACTACGATGAGCCGGGGGTCTACGTGGCCATCGACGAGCCAGCTGACCAGCTGCTCAGGGGTTTGCGCAGGTTCGGGTGGGATGTCACGCCACTGATCAAGGAGGGTAAGCTGGTCTTCCTGGACATGAGAACGCACTTCAGCAAGATCTACATGAGGGATGAGAGGAGGAAGATAGAGCCGAAGTACGTGATAGAGTCCATCCTCAGAGCGGCTAAGAAGGCCAAGGCGAGGCGCCTAGTGATAGACCCCGTGGCCCCCTTGATCTATGGCGGCACGCCGGACGACGTACTGTACGTGAGGGAGTTCCTGAGGGAGATGGTGTTCGCGATCGAGCGGGTTGGATCGCTGACCACCGTGATGACGAGCGAGATACCCACCGGGAGTAAGAAGCTCAGCAGGTTTGGTGTTGAGGAGTTCCTGGCGTCTGGGATCATAGTCCTTGGGATGGAGGAGGTAGGGGGCGAGATCCTGAGGGTGATGTATGTGCGCAAGGCTAGGTGGGCGCCTGCCAAGCCCGTGAAGTTCGTCTTCGATATAGAGCCGGGGAGGGGGATAGTGGTCAAGGGCCTGCTCAGAGATTTCGTCTAGCTCTCCTCTGCGCGGCCTGCTCAATCGCGCTTATAACCGCCCTCAGCCTCACGTACACATCATCGGCTTCCTCTACTAGAGTCCCCGTCACTATTATGTCAGCCCCGGCCTCGACAGCCCGCCTAGCCAGCTCTGGAGTTCTTATGCCGCCCCCAGTGATTATGGGGATCTCCACATTCTCGTCAACAGCTCGAATGAGTGTTGGGGGCACGGGCTCGCCTCCGGAGCCGCCCTCCAGGTACAGGAACTTAAAGCCCATGTACTGGGCTGCGAGGGAATACGCCACAGCTATCTCCGGCTTATCGTAGGGTATCAGGCGGGCCTGGCTTATGAAGCCGACTGTGCCGCCCTTGCCCAGTATGAGGTAGGCCAGGGGGAGTGTCTCGAGACCATAGCGCTTCACTATGGGGGCGCCCTGCACCTGCCCTATGATTATGAAGTAGGGATTTGTCGAGTTGAGGACTGAGAGGAACCACACAGCATCGGCGTACCTACTGAGCCCCGTGGGCGATCCCGGGAACAGGATTACGGGTAGGCTGGTGGCATCCTTCACTGATAAGACCACCTCATCCACCATGGCTTCAGAGACGCCTATGCTGCCGCCCACCATTATGGCGGAGGAGCCAGCCCTCTCGGCGCACTCAGCGACTTTTCGCGCCTCCTTGCCGTTCATGCGCGCAGGGTCGACAAGCGCCATGTGCAGCGCTCCACGCTCCTCGAGGCGCTCCATCAAGTACTTCTCAACCCTGCCCATGTAGCCCCCCTATGCGCCCTCAGAAGCCGCCACCTGCTCCTCGTACATGTCGAGGAACTTGGCGTAATAGTCAACTGGGTGGTAGTACTCGCGGTACTCCAGCGTGCCAGTTAGGCCACAGGCGGCGCAGCGCACGTACACCTGCTTCTCCGACTTGTCGATAGCCACGCTTACAGCCACCGCGCCGCACCTGGGGCACTGGTAGATCTTAGGCAGAGTCCTCTTGGGCCTGAGCCTGATCTTCCTCCTGCTCTTACGCCTACCCACTAAGCCTCCACCCCGAGTATACGCAGGAGACCAGCTAAAAACGTTAGCCGCTCACAACCTCGATGTCGGTGACTGCCATGACACCGTCCTCGCTCAGCCAGCCTCTGAGCTCCACGTCTGAGCCCAGTAGCTCCTCCTCCATGTAGGGGATCAGCTTGGGCAGTAGCCCTGTCGTCGCGTACTCACTCAGCTCCTCCCACTCGGATCTCAGGAGGCGGCAGAGGGCATCCCTGTAGCTGACTAGCACTCTAGCTCGCCCAGTGCCGTCATCGACGCTCATTACCACTCCCAGCAGGGGCTCGCCGCTCTCCGACAGCCTATACTTGACGCGGCAGGAGGTTATTGTAGCTCTACAGCTAACGTAGCCCGAGCCCGCGGCCAGTGAATCGGCTGGAGCCCCTTGGAGCGGCGGCTCGCCCACCACCTTGAAGCTTGAGTAGGGGTTAAGCCTTAGCCTAGCCCCCGAGCTGTAGATGCCTCTGAGCTCCACGGGCGTCGCTGGCCTGATTTGCCCGAGCCTAGCTATCACCTCATCCTCGAATGATAGTATACTCACGCTTGATAGGCGGCCAGCCAGTATTAGGCTGCCACCAGCCCCGCGCCTCGAGGGGAGCGCGGCTACTAGCAGCCCCCTAACGCCGAGCAGGGTGCTCCCA
>QMRZ01000237.1 GCA_003649495.1 Thermoprotei archaeon
AGTCGCAATAGTGCCCTCGGTGATTGGGAGCCTCGTGCCAGCGCGCAAGGCGGCACTCCAGGTAGTCCCCAGCAGGCTCCTCCTAAGGAGGGCGAGTGAGGTCAGGATCCTGAAGGATAGGGCGGAGGCCGAGATACCGCTGAGAATAGTGGGGGACGAGGAGGAGTTCGTCGAGTACGTCAAGTCGCTGGTCAGGAGGCCCTCGCCCGTGGGCTGGGGTCCCCTGTACATGAGGGTTGAGGCCCATGAGAGGGGGAGGAGGGTCGAGTACATAGACGTCCTGGTGAGCTTCAGGGGTGAGAGAGCCGCCGTGTTCCTCGTGAAGCTGTTCCTCCCCAGGAGTCCCGGCGAGGCGATCAGGGCCGTAGCCCTCTCGCCCACCGGCAAGTGGACTGTCGATCACAGGTCCTGCGCTAAGGGCCTCCTCACAGCTCTCAGAGACGATCTCCTCCACTACATCGAGTGGAAGAAGGAAAGGCGGCGCGAGGCTTTATAACCCTTACGCGCTCAACTTATCTGGGAGGGCGCATGAGCAGGAGCTGGGTCATCTACCTCCTCCTACTACCCCCTCTGGCAGCCTTGGCGCTGGCCCAGGTCACTTACACCATCGGGCCCCTAGAGCTCACAATATCAGAGGCGGGGATGGTGAACGTGTACCTCGAGGGCGTGAACGTGGGGACTGGTAGCCTGATGAACTGGGGCCCTGGCTGGAAGTGGGAGGACGCCTGCAGCTGGGAGGACAGCTGGAGCGTAGTGGGCACGCCCTCGGCTGACGAGGTGACGTTCGAGGTCGAGTGCTACGCTAAGTGTAGCTACGCGGAGCTGAGGCCCCGCCTGAAGTACTGGATGGGGCTTGAGGCCGTGCTCCTGGAGGTGAACGTGACCGCGGAGGGGGACTCGGAGTTCGCGGGCATGTCATGGACTCTACAGATCCCGATATCCCGCTTCGCTGGCGAGAGGATATACGTGGTCCTGACTAACGGCAGCTGGGTGGAGGTCGAGCTGAGGGAGGAGCACGTGCCCGGGAACTTCTCCCTGGTAACGCTTAACGGGGTGGCCTGCTGGGTCATCCCCATGGGCAATGACAGCGGCCTCGTGTACTCCGTCCTGACAGATCTGTGGCCCCAGGGGATATCGATCGCAGTGGAGGATGAAAGGGAGTGGGGCGGCAACACCTACGCCCTGAGGAACTGGATATCCCAGTACTTCTCTCTGTATAAAGGCCAGCTGATCAGGGTGCTCGTGTATCTGAGGGCCTATACCGGCGACCCCGGGCCCGCCGTAAACCAGGTGCTCGCCTACACGGAGAGGGTGGCGATGGGCGAGTCCCTGAGCACCCTCAAGCGGGCCATAATAGAGGAGCTGAACCTGGAGGAGGCGCGCGCAGCTAGGAGCAACCCCGTCACCACGTACATGCTGGCGGCCTTCTTCGCCTTCACAGCGCTCCTAGCGCTGCTGATCCTGTACTACTTCCTGAGGACACGCGGCCGGCGGCAAGCGATTTAGAGGACCCACCTCCCCTTAACGTGTGAAGCGAGTCCTCGACGTCAACTTAGAGGTGAGGCGGCTCTTATCTAGGATGACCCTGGAGGAGAAGGTGGCCCAGCTCCTCTCAGTCCCTGTCGAGGCCCTCGTCGAGGGGAAGCGGCTATCCCGTGAGAAGGCTGGGGAGCTCCTCAAGCACGGGATAGGCGAGGTCACTAGGGTCTCCGGGAGCAGGCTTGGTCTCAAGCCGCGGGAGGCGGCAAGGCTCGTCAATGAGATACAGAGGTTCCTGGTGGAGGAGACCAGGCTGGGGATACCCGCGATAATACACGAGGAGTCGCTAAGCGGGCTCATGGCGCCCACCGCCACTAACTTCCCCCAGTCCATAGGTCTGGCCAGCACGTGGGACCCCGAGCTAGTGTACAGGGTGGCTAGTGAGATTAGGCGGCAGGCCCTGCTAGTGGGGGCTAGGCAGTGCCTGGCGCCAGTGCTCGACGTCTGCAGGGACCCCCGATGGGGGAGGACTGAGGAGACTTACGGCGAGGATCCCTACCTGGTCGCCGCGATGGGCGTCGCATATGTGAGGGGGCTCCAGTCCGACGACTTGTCGCGGGGAGTGATAGCCACTCCCAAGCACTTCGCCGCTCACGGCTTCCCCGAGGGGGGCCGCAACATAGCTCAGGTGCACGTGGGGGTTAGGGAGCTGCGCGAGGTCTTCCTCTACCCCTTCGAGGCCGCCGTGAAGGAGGGCGGTGCCCTCTCCGTAATGGCCGCTTACCACGAGATAGATGGAGTGCCATGTCACACCAACTACTGGCTGCTGACGGAGGTGCTGAGGGGGGAGTGGGGCTTCAGGGGCTTCGTAGTATCGGACTACTTCGCCATTAGGCAGCTCATAACAGTCCACAGGGTGGCTGGAGACGAGCTGGAGGCCGCCATCCAGGCTCTGGAGGCTGGTGTAGACGTCGAGCTCCCCGGCGCCGATTGCTACAAGCGCCTAATGAATGCTGTGAGGGAGGGTGTGATCTCTGAGAGGGCGGTGGAGGAGGCTGCCGCAAGGGTCCTCAGGGCTAAGTACCTCCTAGGGCTCTTCGAGAACCCCTACGTGGACGAGGCTGCAGTCCCCGAGAGCTTGGATAGCCGGGAGGCCAGGGAGCTAGCCCTCGAGGCCGCGAGGAAGTC
>QMRZ01000238.1 GCA_003649495.1 Thermoprotei archaeon
AGCTTGGTTCGGGGAGCCGTGTTTATGACGCGCTGATATAGTTAAGTTGACCCCCCAGAATCCTAACTATGTGGTTAGGGGGGCGGGAGCTGGAGGAGCCGTTCCACCTCCTCCGCCACCCTCCTGCCCAGCTCGGTGATGCGGTATATCTTGAACCTCTTCACGCGGGTCACCTCTATGAGCCCCATGTCCAGCAGCTCCCTCAGCACGACGTAGGCCGTGCGGCCGGCCAGGTAGCGGCCGCCCGTCATCGCCCTCCGCAGGTCGGCCTCGGTGGAGGGGCCGGCGTGCCGCAGGTATATCAGGACCGCCGCGTGCCTGAGCTTCTCCCCCGCCAGCAGCTCCGCCGCTATCCTCCCCGCCTCTCCCACGCTCCCACCATGGTATAATGCGATAATGGCGTACTTAAGTATTTGTTCCTTGGAGCACCTGCTCTAGGGATAACTGTTACTGTTGGCGTGCTAACAGTATACTTATACATAAAGCGGGGGCGCCTGCTCTAGGGATTGTTTCCCGGCCTCCCTCACCCCCACAGCAGCTCCTCGCACGCAACTATCCTCCTGGAGCCGCAGCGGGGGCACGTGGGCACCAGGTGCCTGGCCCTCTCCGCCCTGTACTTCGTGATCCTCTCCGCCCCGTACTTCGCCGCGTGGTCGAGGGGGGTCCGCCTCTCCACGACGATGTACTTGGGCGCGGGGAACGTGGCGCCGCAGTCCAGGCACCTGTAGACCCTCACCCTCCTGGGCCGCTGGGCGCGGCGCAGCTGCTCGCGCAGCCACAGCAGATCCCTCACGTCCACCAGCCCCGCGCCGCCCCTAATGACGGCCAGGGCCCTCCTCAGCATCTCCCCGTCGAGCTCCCCGGGGTCGCGCACCCGGATTGTTGGGGCTCTCATCACCTGATGGATTGGGGCAAGGCTTAAATAATGCGTGGCCGCCTTACTGGTGGGCTTGTGCCACCATCGCTGATAGGTAAGCGATGAGGGGGGCGTTGGCCCCCTGAGCGCCCGTGCCGCCCTGGCAGGAGCCAGTAGGCTCCGTGCTCCGCCATTATCGGGGCGCCACAGTGCGGGCATGAGGCGCGTCCCCGGCCGGCTCGCCTGAGGAAGCGCCTGCCGCACCTGGGGCAGGACACCTCCACGTACGCGGCCATCGCGCGCCCCCCAGTCATCCAATTTTTTGACGGTCTAGGACTATCAGCCTGCCGCGGCGGCCGGTGTTGAGCTGGAGCCTCCCCCTCCACGAGGTGACGTAGCCGTTCTCGACCCTGACCCTATCCCCCACCTCCACCTCGCCTATCTGCTCGTCCCAGAGGTTCAGGTCTATCTCGCGGCCCTCGTCGTCCCTGAGCCTGGCGCGGCAGAGGAGGTGGCCTCCCCTGACCCTCTTGATGTCCCCCTTCTCGACCACCACGCCCTCGACGTAGACGTTTATCCTCCCGGGCCTCAGTCCCCTGATCACGTGCTCACGTGCGGCCCGCGCTTATAAGCCTCCCTGCGGCGCCCCCACCTATGTGGGCGGGGCCGGCGCGGCGCCCGCCGCCCGGCGAGCGGCGGGATATACCTGTGTCGGCCCTGTCCGTTGCATATTTAATATAAATCCATGTCTCATTAATAGATAGCATGACTAGGTCGTGGTATAGGAGGGGCAAGCTGGCCGGCGACCTGCTGCTGGTGAAGGTGGGGATGGCGAGGGGGGCTGGGAGCGGCAGCGTGCAGGCGATAGTGAGCGTGAACCTCAACCCCGAGACCAAGGCGAGGCTCAGGAGGCTGTGCCTCAGGGGGATGACGACCAACTCGCAGCTCATCAAGGCCGCGCTCGCCCTCTTCGTCGCCTGGCTGAGGGGCGACGTGGTGATGCAGGCCAGGACTGACGTGGGCCGCGAGATACTGGCGGAGCTGAGGAGGTGGCGCGAGGTGACGGGGGTGGGGAGGGATGTACTACCTGGCGCTTGACGTGGTCTCGAACAGGGCGGCCTACCTCCTCGTGTACGAGGACACGATGGAGGCGTCGCCGGCGGGCATCACGTTCATAGCCAAGGCGATCTACGCGCCCCAGCTCCCACAGGACGGGTACAGGAGGCTGAGGGACGCGCTCAGGAAGTGGTGGAGGCTCGACGCCAGGATCCTGGTGAGGCTCCACGGCTACAGGGGCGCGGCTGAGAGGATGGCGCCGGAGGTGGAGGTCTTCTTCGCGGACTTCGACCGCTGCGTCCACGCCACGGTCGGGGTAGCCCCCCTGGCGGAGATACACATCGGCCTGGTGGATGTGAGGCCCGTCGAGGGCAAGCTGATGATAACCCCGCTCTTCATGAAGTACGGCTCGACCGAGGTGACGCTGGAGCGGTTCCTGAGGAGGGAGAGCCAGTACAAAGAAGCGTTCTTCCAGCTCCTGGCCACGGTGAGGGGCGACGTGATCGAGCTTGCGGACGTGGTGGCCCGGGCCCTGAGCGAGGCCAGCAGGATGGTGGGCAGCGTGGTGGAGCAGGTGCCCTCGGCCTTCGACGTGATAAGCCAGGTGCTCCGCAGGTACAACGTGGATCCCAGGATGGTGATCGACTACGCGGTGAGGGAGGCGAAGGCCGAGGGCACCTGCTCCACCACGC
>QMRZ01000239.1 GCA_003649495.1 Thermoprotei archaeon
ATCCTCAGGCCGCCTTCTACGCGCAGCAGTGCGTCGAGAAAGCCGTTGAGGCCATGGTAGAGGTTAAAAAGCGCGTCGTCCACAACCACGGGCCAGAGCTCATAGCAGTGTTCAGCGAGGTGTTCGACGATGAGTGGCGAGAGGAGTATGGAGTTGTTGTCCAGGCGCTGGAGTACCTGCAGGAGTACTACACGCGTGCCAGGTACCCATCTCTATTCAGGGGGGAGGTGTACGGGCCCAGCGAGGTGGTCACGGAGGATATAGCCCGTAGGGGGGTTGAGCTGGCTGAGAAGGCCCTGGGGGTGGTGGAGGATTTCCTTAGAAGAAGCGGTGTCATATAGGGCATTGGAGGCGGTAGAGCGCCTCGGCAGGAGGGCGCTGGCAGTCGTGCTATTCGGTAGCTGCGTGTACAGCCCCAGGAGGGCGCGGGATGTAGACCTCCTCGTAATCGTGGACGAGCTCAGGGACCTCCACGAGAAGGTAGCCCTAGAGGTTGAGGTCTCCAGATCCCTGTGCAGGGAGCTTGGGCGGGCGGCGGACGTCATAGTCCTCGACTTGGAGAGCTTCAAGGAGAACCTGGCTGTGGGCACCTTCCTATCAGGCCTAGTCCTGGGCTACAGGGTGCTCCACGACACCATTGGAGTGGACGAGCTGCTAGAGAAGCTCTTCAGCGAGCTAGCGGAGGAGGACTACATCTATGTGAAGGGGCGGCGGTGGAACCTGTCGGCAGTAGCGAGGGCTAAGCTCCGCCGGCGCAGCGCGAGCTCCAATAGAGGGCTACGTGAACCTAGCGATGTCTGACGGTGTTTTGCGCCTCGGCCTGGGCTTGGGCTCCGCCGCTGGGTAGCCCAGGGCGAGGATCGCGGCGAGCTCTAGCCCGGGAGGGGGCTCTAGCACCTCGTCGAACTCCCTCCTCATGAGGAGGGGTACGCCAAGCCAGACAGAGCCTAGCCCCATGCTCCAGGCCGCGAGTATGATGTTCTCTAGGGCTGCCGCCAGGCTCTGATGTGCGAGCAGCTTCTCGAAATCCCGGTACTCCTCCCTGTAGATCGGCTCGCGGAGGTCTACGTAGGCCGCTATGTAGAGGGGGGCCATGTACATGCCCTCATCCATCCTCCTAGCCCACCTGGCCAGCACAGCTCTCGAGTAGGGCCTCCTGACAACCTTCTCGGCGTAGAGCATGTGGGCCTTCTTCAGGAGCTCGTGGATCCTCCGCCTCTTCTCCTCTGACTCGACCACTATGAAGAACCACTCCTCTCCTCCTCCAGCCGTGGGCGCCCTCAAGCCAGCCTCCAGGAGCTTCTCGACGACCTCCCTCGGCACTGGGTCAGGCTTGAAGAACCTCACCGACGCCCTAGAGGCTATGGTCTCCAGCACGCAGCTCCTCACACTGTTCCAGGGTGCCCCTTCCCTATATAGGTCTTCAACTATATACCTGGCACCTAGCGTCAGGCATTAGCTCCGCCCCTCTCATCTCTCACTATATTCCGGAGGTAATTTAATCCGCCGACAATAGCCCTCCTTTAACTCGAACTTCGTCGAGCATGGGAGGGTGGTATATGGGGCTAGGAGCGCTGTTGTGCACATCGACTCGGATAGGGGGTGCTGTACAGCAAGTCCCTCAGCCTGAGCATTAAGCTTAGCAGATCACTTGTCAAGGCTCTGAGAGAGGAGTTACAGCTAGATCCCAGGCCACGCTTCGTGCTACCTGTGTCCAGCACGACCGCGCGCCGCTTGGCGTGCGGGGCCCTGCGCGCGGGCGAGATGTGGGGCAGGCCCCCAGCAACTAGGGGGCCAAGCCGACAACCCCAGCCCCCAACCAGCCGGGGCCCCGATGACCCGGCGCGCCTATTAAGCCTCCGCCACCATTAATAGTGAGGTTTTAAGCTGTAACAGTGTGGATCTAGACATCCTCCACAGGGTCGTTGAGGAGGCCTGCAGGATGGGGGCCTCCTATGCCGATGTAAGGCTGGAGGAGGTAGAGGGCGTGAACGTAACGGTGAGGAAGGGCTCAGTTGAGGCAGCTGCCGTCTCGAGGAGGATGGGCGCCGGCGTCCGCGTCCTAGTTGAAGGCTCCTGGGGCTTCTCGTCGACAGAGGTCGTGGACGAGGCGTCGCTCATGGAGGCTGTGAGGAATGCCTTCAAGATGGCCAGGGCCTCATCCACGGCTAGGCGGAGGAGGGCCAGGCTGGCCGAGGTTGAGGCCTGTAGGGATCGGGTGAGGGCTAGGGTGAGGGAGGATCCAGCTGACGTGGACCCGGGGGAAAAGGTTAGGCTCGTCCTGGAGCTGGATAAGCTTGCGTGTTCGTACGGCGATGTGATCAGAGACGTCTCGATAAGGTACCTCGATGGGAGGGATAGGAGAGTATTCGTCAACAGCGAGGGGGCGGAGGTCGAGGTGGAGTACGTGCGCACCTACCTCTCCGCCTACGTGGCGGCTGGCGAGGCTGGCGTCATATCGCCAGCGTACGAGTCGGTGGGCGGGGTGAGGGGCTTCGAGCTCATGCGGGGCGATGAGGCGCGAGAGGCAGTTAAGGCAGCAGCTGAGAGGGCCGTGAGGCTGTTAAAGGCGCGCGTGCCCAAGGG
>QMRZ01000240.1 GCA_003649495.1 Thermoprotei archaeon
CCCCGTTATGACCGAAGTCCAGATGATGGGCGAGTACGGCTCCTCACGGTAGAAGTACTCCCTCCCCACCTCGAAGGTTCCATACCTTCTCTGTAGCAGGTTCTTCAGCCTCCACTTCTTGACGAGCTCGTAGTCCAGAGCGTCTAGGGCTAGGACGAACACCCTCACGATTTCCACCGTAGATCTCCACCCAGGGAACCTCATATAGCTCTTTGCCCCTCCAGCCACACGGATGACCGACGACGCGGCGAATACCCGTGGCGTAGAGGAGCCATCTAGCAAGGTATATGGGGTGAAGCAGCCTTCTCTTATCGCTAAAATAGAGTTTGAAGACCTTCAGCGGAGTGTAGTCCCCTAAGAGTTCCGAGTGGTCGGACGTCATGGAGACCCTGTAGCCGAGCCTCAGGGCCATGCGTGCCAGCCTCTTGGCGTGCCTCAGCACATACCTCAGGTTCTCAATGTAAGCCCTCCTGAACTCTCTCCTAACCCTCCTGCTCTTGCGGGCCAGCCTATATATTTCTAAACTTGCATGTCGCGCCCCGCTCACCCTGTCCACGAGCCAAGTCTTGGTGACGAAGGGCGCGTGCGGCTGCAAGTAGTGGACTATCAGCCTCTCCCCCCTTATGAGGTACTTCAGGGCGACCAAGTTGACGTGCTCAGCTCTCACAGTCCCCAGCCCTCTGTCCCAGTACTTGGCCGAGACATCCACAATTGCCTTGAACGGGCTCCAGTTCCTGAAGACTATGGTGACCCAGGAGTTGGCCGTGACGTATACTGTGTCGAGGGGTTCGGTGAAAGTCTTCTCCAGCCACTCCTTAGTGCAGCTACCGCTGCTGTAGACCTTAAACACCCTAAACTTAAGGCCATTAAGGACGTACAGGTTCTCCAAGAACATGTCGTACCTGCACGCATCCAGGACTATCAGGAGAGACCTGGGCTCGCTAAGGTGCCTATATATGAGCTCCCTCTGGGACATCCACATCACCTCCTCGGGCTCCTCATGCAGCTCACGGTTACACATCCATCAAGCATGTCTCCTCTGCTGCTATATTCATGTCTATAGTCAGGGCCTTCCTAACGAGCCCCGGCAGCAGGCTCCCTGCGCTGTATCTGAAGCGCACCTTGAAGCCCTGCCGCCTTGACACTAATGCGAACCTGAGGGCGTTAAAGATGTGTTTATGCGTCGGGTTCCTCCTGGCGTTCACGGAGAGGTAGTTGAGCAGGTACAGATCCAGGGTGCCGCCGCTCCCCAGCACACGCCAGTACTCCCTGATGAATAGCTGTGGGCTCTCCAGGTGCTCTATGACGCGGCTCGCCACCATCGCGTCGAAGCACTCATCTCTGAAGAAGAGGAGCTGCGCGTCAGCCACCACACAGTCCCACCTCCTCAGAGAGGGTTCAGGCTTCTCTACGTCCACGAATATGGGTGTGTAGTCCACCGTGACCTTTGCTGAATGGGTAGCTGTGGTTAGTGCCCACACCCACGTCCAGCGCGAGCCTTCGCCAGCTCATAGTATCGCCCCAAGACCTCACACCTGTTCAGGGGTGGCTTTATCCTGAACGAGTAGAGCCAGAGGTAGAGCCTGTAGAGCCACTTGGTCTTGGCCCTCCGCGCCCCGGTTAGGAACCCTCCCACTCCCTTAGCCCTCACGTGGGTGAGCACGGTCAAGGGGGCGCCCGCCGTGGCTCTAGCGAGGGCGTATAGGCCGAAGAGCGGGTTCCTGTACCTGGGATCCTCGAGGCCCAGCTTAAGGCCCCACTCAGCCATGAGCTTTAGAGTCCTCCTGCTGGGCTCCCTCCCCGGGTTCTTGTGGATGATCCCCGCCTTCACGACCCTACACTCGTACCCCTTACACTCGACCCAGTGCTTGATGAAGGCATCCTCGAATATGTGGAGCTGGGGTGGTATCATTATGTCCTCTATGGCCGCCCGCCTAAGGAGCACGTCGTGAGTCCCGCCCCTCACCTCGAACTGCCTTATGAGGTAGCCCACGTAGTCGACGCCGAGAGTCTCTAGGAACTTCTGGCGGAGTGGCGTGGAGTCATAGTTAAGGCCCCACACCAGTCCAACCCTGGGGTCATGGGTGTGCGGCTCGGCCTCACTCCACCAGCCCGGGTTGAGCACCGCGTCGTCATCTACGAACATGAGCCACTCATCCTGGAAGTTCTCCAGGAAGATGTCTATCGCGGTCTGCCTCGCCGTCGCCCGGGTGGGGTGGGGGTGGCCGTACAGCCTGCTCCTCGAGTATACTAGCTCCTTCCCATGCTCAGCACACCACTTCCCCACTACCTCCCTAGTCTCGTCAGCACCGTCATCGACGAGGATGAAGGCCTTGTAGGGCACTTGGAGCGTCGAGTCGAGCACCTCGAGCAGGATGCCGCGGCACTCGCTCCAGCTGTTCTTCACTATCATTGCTAGGACAGGCACATAACTCCCCTCCACCTCAGTCATAAAAATTATCACAAGCTCAGCTCGATCACGAGGCCGATTGAGGAGCGCGGGCAGCCTCAGCTGGCTCTCACTGCCCAGGAGGTCGCGTGAGAAGGCTGGGGGGCTCTACCAGCACGATAG
>QMRZ01000241.1 GCA_003649495.1 Thermoprotei archaeon
CTCGAAGCTCCAGGCGCCCGGCGCCAGGATGGCGGCGAAGAGGTTCTTGGCGTACTTCCTCAGGTATAGGTGCACCTCGTTGAGCCACGGGAACTCCCTGACCTCGCTCAGCAGGTGCTTGGAGATAGTGTCGTCGACAGCCGTTATCGACCACCTGGTGGGTACCAGCCTCCTGCGCTTGGCGGTGCCCAGGGCCCCCACCGAGAGGAGGCGCTGTATGGCTGAGACCGGGATCCCGGCCCTGTAGAGGGTCACCACGGCCTCAGAGGCCTTGAGGTCCACGTCGCCGTATGCCTTCTCCACGTGCCTGTCGACCTTGGGGTTCCCGAGTATCCTAACCCGGTCCAGGACGCCGCTGGGCCCCATCGGGGGAGCGTGGGGGTCTAGGAGGGGTCCCCCCCTAGGGGGCCTGAGGAACCTCATCTCGACCTCCACGGGGGTGGAGGATAGGGCCAGCTCCCTCAGCGCCTCCACTACTCCATCCCTCCTCTTGACGTGTGCGTAGCTCAGCCCCCTGATGAGGCTGAGCCTCATCTCCAATACCTCCTCCATCCTCCTCTCCAGCCATGCCTCAGGGGCCTCGAACACTCCCGTGTCCCCCACTTGTGGCGGCGCCGCGGGCCCAACCCTCACTCTGGGGTAGCCCCTCCAGCCTACGTACACTGAGGGGGGAGTTGACCCCTCCAGCCTGTCGCCCACCGCCTTGGCGAGCTTGGCGCTGGCCCTCCTCACTGCTAGGGCTGGGCAGTAGGGCCGCCCACACATCATCCTGACGCCCCTGCACAGTATGCAGACCACGCGCTTAGCGGCTCCCGCTGTCACCGTCATAACACGCTGGGGGAGCGATTTATGGCGAATGTTGAGAGTAGGCCGAAACTCTAGCGAGGGGCTGCTCCCCGGGGTCACGGCCCCCCGCTGACACACCCTCACGCGAGCGTATTTCTTGGTAGCTCAGCCCCGCGGGTTTTTCCTCACCGTTAAGCCGTCTCTTCTCTCATCACCACTCCCACCTGGCTGCTCCAGGCATATAAGCTTGTGGCGCGTGAACGCTGGCTTCTTTAGGGCGGGTAGGGCTACTAAGTGGCTTTAGCTGTTCAGGGTGTGGGGGTTGAGGCGCGCTGAGGGGAGGAGGCGTAAGCTGAGGTTCGCGGTTAGGGTAGGCGACGTGCTGCTCACGCGCGATCTAGCGTGGAGCGACGTGGTGCGGCTTAAGGAGCTCGTGAAGGAGTTCTGTAGGTGGGATCCCCAGGAGAAGTGCTGGGTGGCTAGGGTGGATGACGTGTTGAGGTACGCTAACCTGGCAGCTGGCGCTCTCTCCGAGGCCTTCGGGGATGAGGGGGAGGAGGCTGTCAGGCGGATAGTCGAGCTCGATAGGGAGCTGCGCGAGAGGGAGGCTGAGAGGGGGGTGCTGCTCGTGTTGCCGGAGAGCTTCGTGAGGGACTACAGGGCGTACAGGCTGTTGAGGAGGTGTGCTAGGCCTAGCCCCAGGCGCCTAGCTGGCGCCGAGGTGCGCTATTACACGATCAATCCCGAGGAGGCTGTGAGGCGCCTCCTGGAATGGGGGGTCGAGCCCGAGGAGCTTGAGGAAGTCCTGCTGGACCTGCTCCAGGAGATAGATCCCTCCCTGACGGGGGGGCAGATCAGGCTTGTGGAGAGGCTCGTGAGGGAGTTGGAGGGCTCTGGGGACGCTGTAGTCGTCAGGGACTGCGGCCCGAGTGGAGCGCTGGTGGTCTTCCCCCGCCCTCTCGCGGAGGCTGAGAGGGCTAGGCTTGAGGAGCTCTGCTCTCTGGACTATTATCAGCAGAGGGTTGTGGAGGGGGGAGTGGAGCTAGTGCCTACGAGGCTGTCGCTGGTGAAGCCCCTCTCGAGCAGGGCGTTCCTAGCCCCATACTTCGCTGTGAGGCTCGTAGAGGAGTTCGCCAGGGAGGTCGGGCTCCGCGTGGAGGATCGCGTTAAGTGGCCAGAGGAGCAGATAGAGGTCGTCAAGCGGGGCTTCAGGCTCTACAGGTTCCAGGAGGAGGCGCTTGAGGCCTGGAGGAGGGCTGGGATGAGGGGCACGATAGTGATGCCAACGGGGGCTGGCAAGACCTTCGTGGCGATGGCAGCCATCGCCGAGCTGAGGCTCCCGACCCTGATCTGCGTGACCACGGTCGAGCTTGCCAGGCAGTGGGCCAGGAGGCTGAGGGAGTGTCTGGGTATTGAGGCCGGGGTCCTGGCTGGGGGGGAGAAGAGGGTGCGGGGGGTCACCGTGGCGACTTACCACAGTGCGGCTAGGAGCCTGGGCGAGCTCTACGATAAGTTCGGGCTCGTGGTGTACGATGAGGGGCATCACCTGCCCGCTGAGACGTTTAAGGAGATAGCCTTCAGGGTGAAGGCCAGGTACACCATGGTGCTGTCGGCGACTCCCGAGAGGGCTGACGGGAACGAGCTGTTGATATTCAAGGCTGCTGGCGAGCCGGTGTACGTCACCTCCTACCTGGACCTGGTGCTCAGGGGGATACTAGCCCCCCTGAAGCTCGAGAAGGTGTACGTCGAGCTCGAGGGCGATGAGGAGGCTGAGTATGCGTCAG
>QMRZ01000242.1 GCA_003649495.1 Thermoprotei archaeon
CGAGCCTCCGGCGGTGCTGGGGGAGGCCATCAGGCTCTACTCGCTCGGCCAAAGGGATATCTTCGATGACCTGCTCTACGCGACTGCCCACGACCACGAGCTCCGCCTCGTGACGCTCGATGAGGAGCTGAGGAGCTTCGTTAGGAGGAGTGGGCTGAGGGACGTGACCGTGACGCCGGGGGAGCTAGGCGTCTAACGCTCGCCTGAGGCTCCAGGCTCGGCGCGGCTACTGCTGGAGTTCGGGGGGCTTAGTCACGTCTCCCGTGGCCTTGAGGATCCATATGCCCCTCCTCTCGGCCTCCTCCACCGCCTCCCTGGTGGCGAGGGAGGTGTACGCCAGTACTATCGTCCTGGGCCTGAGGAGGTCTGGCCGCATCCTCGACAGCGCCTCGACCTTCCTGGCGAGCTCCTCAACCCCCCTCTTCCCCAGCCTGACGGTAGCCTCGCCGAGGATGCACAGGTCTCCGCTGGCGCCGTAGATGTCGAGCTCGAGGCCGGGCAGCTCGAGCCTCTCCAGCTTGGCGTCCACCCCCATCTCCCTGAGCCTGTGCCTCACGACTTCCCTAGCCTCCTCCTCGATGTCGAGGGTGAGCTTCTCGAGCGTCCTCTCGACCCTCGTGAGCCTCCCCTCGATCCTCCCTATGATCGACAGCATCCTGTTGAAGTCCTCTCTCAGCCTCTCCAGCTCCTCGTCGTGTCTCTCGAATCCTCTCTTCATGTCCTCCCTCAGCTTTGCGAGCTCCTCGTCGTGCCTCTTGAATCCCCTGTACATGTCTTCCCTCAGCTTCCTGAGCTCCTCATCGCGCCTCTCAAAGCCCCTGTTCATGTCCTCCCTCAGCTTCTTCAGCTCGGCCTCCAGGGACTCGAACCTCCTGTTGCTCTCAGCCGCGTGCCTGTTGAAGTCCTCCCTGAGCTTCGCGAGCTCCTCATCATGCCTGGCGAAGCCCTTGTTCATGTCCTCCCTTAGCCTCTCGATCTCTCTCCAGATCTTCTCGAACTCCTCATCGTGTCTCTTGAAGCCCTCAAACATGTCCCTCCTGAGCCTGGCCAGCTCCTCGTCGCGCCTCTCAAAGCCCCTGTTCATGTCCTCCCTCAGCTTCTTCAGCTCGCTCCAGAGCTTCTCGAGCTCGGCCTGGTGCCTCTCGAGCCTCTCCAGGATCTCCCTGAAGCCCAGTAGGCCTGCGACGGCGTACCTGAACTCCCTGTCCTCCTCCAGCAGCTTTAACAGCTCCTCCCTGAGCTGCATCCAGGAGTAGCCCGGGCCAGCGCCTATAAAGGTTCTAGGCAAGCTCCTCGGCCCCTGGGGTGAGGCCTCAGCAGGCGCGCGATTGCCGCGGCGCCCATGGAGCTAGCCCAGGGCTCCAGCATAGCCTCGTCAAGGCTGTGAAGCATCCTCGCCGCCGCCCAGCCCCCTTACACGAGTATGCGGGGCCGCTGAGCTGGGGCGGGGAGCTTCTCTGGATGCTGCCTGCGTCGAGCGGGTTGAGGAGGCTGCACTGGGCTGGAGGAGGCTATGTGGGGAGCGGCGTAGGGCTGGGCAGCCTGAGCGCTGAGGCGAGAGCTGGCTACGTGTGATGGCCGGGCACGCTTATATGAGCCCCATGTGATGATTCAACGTGCCGGGCCTCCAGGGCTTGCACGTCGAGACCCTGGATAATGGCTTGAGGGTTCTCGTGAGGGAGGATCACTCGGCGCCCGTCGTCACGTGCTGGGCCGCGTACAGGGTTGGCTCGAGGAATGAGAGGCCCGGGATTACGGGGATCTCGCACTTCCTCGAGCACATGTTGTTCAGGGGGGTGGGGAGGTTTAGGGATGAGGTGGATAGGCTCGTCTCGTCCAGGGGCGGGCACTTCAACGCCTTCACCTCTGAGGACGCGACGATGTACTACGAGACGCTGCCCAGGGGCTCCCTGAGGCTGGCGCTCGAGATAGAGGCCGAGAGGATGGGCAGCGCGTTCTTCGATGAGGATGTGGTGGAGAGGGAGAGGGGGGTCATACTGTCGGAGAGGGAGATGAGCGAGAACCGGCCGGAGTACCAGCTGTGGGAGCTGGTCAGGGCAACGGCCCTCATAGCGCACCCCTACAGGTGGCCCGTGGTGGGCTGGAGGAGCGATATAGAGTCGATAACCGCCGAGGACTTGAGGGAGTACTACAGGACGTACTACAAGCCCTCCAACGCCGTCCTCGTGGTGGTCGGCGACGTTGAGGCGGGGGAGGTCCTCAGGGAGGTTGAGGAGGTGTTCGGCGGCTTGGAGGGCGGCGCCAGGCCCCCCGAGCCCAGGACGAGGGAGCCTCCACAGAGGGGTGAGAGGAGGGTTGAGCTGAGGATGCCGAGCAACGTCAGCTACGTCTACGTGGCCTACAGGGCCCCGAGCGCGTCCTCCGAGGACTTCGCGCCCTTCCTCGTGATGCACGCGGTGCTGGCTGGGGCGAGGCCCTTCAACCCCCTCTCGGGCGCCTCGTTCACTCGCAGCTCTAAGCTCTACAGGGAGCTCGTGAGAGGCGGCTACGCCTCCTCGGCGTCGGGCTGGTTCATGCTGACTATAGACCCCTTCCTATACGTGTTATCC
>QMRZ01000243.1 GCA_003649495.1 Thermoprotei archaeon
AGCCTCGTGTAGTTCCACCCTCCGCCGGGGAGCCTCGTGTAGTTGTAATCTACGTAGTAGAAGCCGTAGCCCACGGGGTTCACGAATATCCAGCCCTTGTACATTATCAGCAGCGCCAGGTCCCTGTAGAAGCCCCGCCAATCACTCTTGTACTTCGGCGGCACTGGTATGAGCTCGCCGTGCGCGTTCACCACCACTATCCCCTCTGGGCCCTCAGATACTAGCTTCTCCCACTCCTCGATGCTGTCTATAACCTTCACTGTCACGTTAAAGCCGGACTCCTTGAGGAGTTCGAGAATCCGCGTGGTCAGGAAGTCCTTATTAGTGGTTGCCCGCGCGTGGTATTTGGGGTATTTTCGATTCTATGGGTATCCGCGCGGGCTTCCCCCTCAGCACCTCATCTGGGGTCGGGGCGTCATGGGGGGCTACATCGACCGCCACCACTTGGGCGGCCTTACGGGATATTAAGACTAGTCTCCCGCCCCTGATGGCTACCATGCCGTCATTGGAGCGGGAGAAGAGGTTGAGGCATGCGACGTACTGGGCGTTGAAAGTGAAGCCGCACCTCTTACACCTGAACATCTCCCTATTGACTCTATTCCTCTTGTCGGCGTAGCCGCATACCGGGCAGGTGATCGACGTTCTCCTCGCATCCACTTCATGAACCTCCAGCCCGCGCTCCCAGAACTTGTAGTCGATGTACGACATGAACTTGCGGTACGGGAACGTCGCTAACCTATAGTTCAGCTGCCTGCTCCCCCTCTCGCTGTTAAGGTTCAGATCCCTTAGATCCTCCCTAACCAGGTCAGCGCTATGCTTCCTAGCTATATCCGCCAGCAGCGCGGCCACCTTCTTCAACCTATCCTCAACACGCATCCTCTCGCGCCTCCCGTACTTAGCTAGGAGCTTGTCGCGTATCCTCGGGCTCTTCACTTTCTCCTGTATGCCCTTCCTAATCCTCCTGTAGTTGGCGCGTACCCTTCCGGCGTTGTGTTTGATGGAGAAGAGAACCGCCCTCACCTTGTCGTAGTCCACAAGCAAGCAGTCAATAGTGTCCTCGTTAACGTCTATGATCAGCTTGTTCCGGTGCTCCCTCACCTCCACGCTCCTGCGCACGGTCAGGAGCAGGAATACCTCCTCCCCATCTACTAAGAGCTTCGAGTTGCACAGCTTAGCCCCCTCGATCTCCCTCATAGCATACTCGTACTCCAACACCAGGAAGCGGAGATACACGCCGCCGCCCCTAGATACCGTCAACGCCAGGAATCCGTGTTTCCTATCGAGTCTGTAGGTGTCGATGTGTAGCTCCACCACTCGGCTCTCCCCGACTGTGGGGAGCGAGGGCGGGGATACCCTCCTTCTCTCCTTCGCTGGCAGCCTCCTCCACTTGTTTAATAACTTCCTGTAGCTGCGGTACATGGCTAGAGCCCTCTTGTACGCCTCCTGTGCGAACTTGTTGTGGAGGTGGGGGTACCTCTCCCTAAGCCTCCTGTAGCACAGCTCGTGGGCCCTCCTCCTGCTCCGCACGTCGTTAGTGACGATGATCCCTAGAGCCTCCCTCACCATCGACGTGTAGTCGTCTAAGAGCGCCCGTAGCTGGTGCTCATCGCCCCTCGTCAACGGTACTAGCTTTAGCTTAATAGTCTTCTCGATGGCCTTAATCGTCGCCCACCACCTCTTCTATGACCCTTTTTATCTTCCTGAACTTCCGTGAACGCTTGCCGTAGATCCTGGCGGCGAAGCTTGTGACTAAGGCGACGAAATCCTCGATCAGCTCCTCCATGTAGCCCTTCTCGCTCTCCTCCACCACCTCTACTCTAGCGCCGTGGGACTCGAAGTACCTCTTGAGGTACTCGAAGCCGAAGCGCGTCAGCCTGTCCCTGAACTCGACTACGATCACATCGACTCGGCGTCCCTCCACCATATCGAAGATCTTCTGCAAGCCGCTTCTGTCCTCCTTCAGCCCGCTGGCGACGTCAGTTACTACGTCAATGACCCTGTACCCCTTAGCGGAGCAGTAGCTCCTCAGCCTCTCCACCTGCCTGCCAAGGTTGCCATCCCTCTTCTGCTTGTGAGAGCTAACCCTAGCGTAGATAACCGCCCTTACCTCCCTAGGTTTCTCACTTAGAAAGCGCCTAAGCTCGCCTTCAGGTATCATCCAGAGCTTGCCAACCCTCCTAGCCCCTAGCTTTCCAGCCTTTATCCACTTTCTAACGGTAACGGTGGATACGTTAAGCATCTTAGCAACATCGGAAACTCTGTACAGGCGCTCCATTCCTCTCACTCACAAATGCATCTCAGTTTTCAAAATATATAAAAGTTTCCATAGGTTCCGAAAGACTCTAAATATTCAAATAAGTGAATAGTCCACCAGTCCTCAGCCTGGGGCGAGCGCCGCTGCGGATAGGGCGGCCGCCGGCAATAGGGCTAGGGGCTTCAATTAACCACCCAAGAAATCAGGAGAGGCTCCAGGATTAAACGTGGTGCTTTTTAGCGCTAAAGCCGGCGGCCGCCCTTCTTGAGCCTAAGCGCTAGCTCGGCCACCCTCCT
>QMRZ01000244.1 GCA_003649495.1 Thermoprotei archaeon
AAGGGAAGAGCAGAGAGAGTATAGGAGACTCATTTCACGGTACAAAAGCTTCCTCAGGAGAAGGGGGCTTAAGATGCGTGGGCCACGAGATTTTGAAAAGCTGATAGCCATGAGCGTCCGCGATGTTGAGGCTAGGGAAGCTCTACTCGCATGGCATAGGGCCCGGAGGATAGCTCTCCACGCTGCCGGGAAGCTGGATATTCTTAAGGAGATATTATCTAGACATAGGCATGATAAGGTGCTAATATTCACAGAACACAACGATGCTGTTAGGGAGATCTCTTCACGCTTCCTCATACCAGCCATCACGTACAAGACTCCTGAGGAGGAGAGGAGGGCTATAATGAGAATGTTCAGAGAGGGCAAGGTTAGGGCCATAGTGACCAGCAAGGTGCTGGAAGAGGGGGTGGACGTACCCGATGCTAATGTTGCTGTAGTGTTAAGCGGAACTGGCAGCCGGAGGGAGTTCATACAAAGGCTAGGTAGGGTGCTGAGGCCTAAAGAGGGTAAGCGGGCTGTGCTATATGAAGTAGTGACAGCAGGCACAGGGGAGGTAAGGGTCTCTAGGAGGAGGAGGCGAGGGCTATGAGAGGGAGCTCTTACATTTATCCGAGCACGCTAGGTATTACCAGCTACATGAGGTGAAGGTCGAGGTGCTGCCCTCAAACCTGCTAGTAGTCAGGATCTGGAGGGGGCGGGTAAGGCCACTACTTTTAGAACCTGAGGGACTGCCAGCAGCTTTAGCAGAAGAGGTACTTGTGAGGTTTAAGAAGTGGCTGGGCAGGAGTAAGGAAGAGGTATTTGAGGGCATGGGCGACTTGGAGGAGTTGGCTCTTGAGGCTGGCTTAGACATGAGGGTTGTGAGAGCTTTAGTGACGCTGGCAGCTAGGGCTGCTAGATTTGAGCCTCTGAAGCTGTCGGTGGATCCGGTGAAAGCTAGGCTAGAGATCTTCTGTGAAGCTTGCAGGCGATTCGGGTTCGCCCTCAATGAAAATGAGAGGAATGAGATACTTGTTAAAGTTGCCGATAAGCTTGGCTGTAGTCTAGAGGAATTAGAGGAGGTGCTTAAGCGGTACCAGGAGGAGGTCCTAGTAGCGCCTCCTGACATGAGCCCTGAAGAGCTCATTAAGGAGTACAATCTATCAATGGTTCAGACACTCACGTTTAAAGCACTGAATCTAGACGTGAGAGTAAGAGCCAAGGGCTATCAGGTGAAGAAGTTACTCAGGACAGTCAAGCGCTTAGGTCTGTTATACACGGCGGAGAAGCTGGGGGAAGGCGTTCGCATACTGATAGACGGGCCAGCCTCACTACTACGTCAGACTAGGAGGTATGGAACTAGGCTGGCCAGGCTCATCCCCTACGTGTTGCAGATGGACAGGTGGAGGATCTACGCCAAAATCCTGGCAAGGTCTAGGGTGCTCTACTTCACTCTGGATGACTCCAGCTCTAAGCTCTTTCCAAGAAGGGAGGTCGAAGTTGAGCCGGTTTTCGACAGCGAGTTAGAGGAGGAGTTCTACAAGAGCTTGTGCAGGATAGCTCCGGCTTGGAAAGTTGAGAGAGAGCCTGAGCCCCTAGTAGTCGGCAGGTACATACTGATACCCGATTTCTCGGTTTCATCGAATACGCATAAGGTGTACATCGAGATAGTTGGCTTCTGGACAAAGGAATATCTCGAGAGGAAGCTGAAGAAGTTAAAAGAGCTTAAAGGTGTAAAGATGATAGTAGCTGTAGATGAGGAACTGGCATGCTCGTCTTTCAAGACACTGCCTCACGAGGTTGTAGTATTCAGGAGGAAGCTCAGAGGAGCTGACCTATACCCCCTGCTCAAGAGGATGCTCGGCGAGGCGCGACGTGAGAGGCATGAGCCTCAAGTTGATATCGAGACTTTGAGGAGGAGACTGCCTGATTTGTCAGACAAGACTCTCGGGGAGGCTGTTGAAGCACTCAAAAAGGCTGGTGTAAGTGAGTGCAATGTAGCAGCCATCTTGGAGAGGCTAGGTTACAGTATTGAGTGGACGAGCCTGGACCCCCGACGAGCCAAGGTGAGGAGGAAGCCCAGCACGCGGCTTCATTAGTAGAGGAGGCTCAGCACTATTAAGAGGGGTTATTACTAAATAACTACTTGTGAGTAGAGTGCGCGAGATCGCTCAATTACTGATCTCGCCATGTCCCTCCCCAGCGATACTGCGTAAGGTGTTGAAGTCGGGGGTCGTCCTCATATTAAACCTGGAGCCAACCTGCAGGGATTACTACAGGGAAGTTAGAGGAAAAGCCGTTGTGCTTGAGTACCCACTACAACCATTGAGCATCAAGCCTGTAGAGGAGGTCAATGAGCTAGTACGCAATATTCTCCAAGTGATAAAATCGGGGGGGAAGGTGTTGATACACGGTGGAAACAATATCGATGATAGATGCCTCACCGTAGCTAAGATGATATTAGTTGCTAGGGGAGAGAAGCTGGAGGGTGTGGAGGGGCCTCAAAGCTTAGTACAGGAGCTAGCGGTGTCGTGGTATGCTCGCCT
>QMRZ01000245.1 GCA_003649495.1 Thermoprotei archaeon
CCAGGGGGGTACCGGCTATCCAGGCGCGCTCCAGGCCGGCGCCTTGGTCCACTCGGCCACCCCGGCTCCACGGCTTATCCCCCAGCTACTCTTATCTAGTTTTCGCGAAGCCTGGAGAAGCTCAAAGTTTAGGGGCTGTAACATTAGACTGTAGCTTTCTGTATCGCAACGCGTCTTTTCATGCCTCTCAGCGCTATTAGGTAGGCGGAGCTTCCCTAAACTCTCAGAAGCGCTTATATGACACCTAAGACTTCTGGTGTGTACTGAGCCCGATGAGGTGGTGAGGGCTGTGAGCCTAAATGTGCCCCCAGCTCGATGAGGGGAGTGCCGAGCAGGGCACGGCGCTTCAGGCAGGGCACTACCGGCGTTTCAGGGAAGCCCTGCTCCCACAGTCGGGCTGGGGGCGAGGACAGCCGTGATGAGCCTATCCGCAGCAGGAAGATACATTGAAACATAAAGCTACGGATTAGGCGAACGGTAAGCTACAAGAGGAGCTTATTGCATGAGGGTCTAACCTGGTCTCAGCCTGTTGCTTGAGCTGCTAGGGGCTAGAGGCTTGCTCACTCCACGAACCTGCCGTCGTCTCTCGTGGCTCTTAGCCGCGCTATCCTGCGCTCGAGCCAGCCTATCTTGGCGCCTGGCCTGTGGTCGAAGTGTGGGACGTACGGCTTTATGTCGAGGAGCGGGGTGCCATCGACTATATCTACGTCCTCCACCTCTAGGATATTGCCGCGCACCTCTACCAGCCTGACGATGGAGATGCCTATGGGGTTTGGCCTGGCGGGTGCCCGGGTCGCGAAGACCCCCCTGGCCTCCTCGTCCATGTAGGGGGTTACCAGCAGCTTGTAGGACCTGACGAGGTGGAAGTGGTAGATTAGGATCACGTGGGAGAAGCCCTCGAGATCCTTGAGGCCCGCGGCGTACTCGGGGTACACCACGACAATCCCCCTCACCCCCCTCGCTGCTGGAGGCTGGATTGGCGTGCCCCTGGGGTCCTTGAAGGGTGTTCGTATCACGCCGATGGGCCTGTACACTACCTCCTCAGCAGGCCTGGTCCACACCGCGCTCCCCTCATGCTACTAGCCGTGTAAGCCTCTAAATCGTATCGCAATGCGCGCTCCACACGTGCCTGCACGTGGCAACGCGCTTCACGCTTCCCCGAATACTGCAAGCTCGAGCAGGACAGCTCTACCCTAAGCTTGACCAGCCTCCTCACGCGCCGCGCTCGACGGTACTTCACGAGTTTAGCTACTAACGCCTAGCCGACCCACGCCGCAACTCCTATAAGCCGACGTCCTGGCCGTCTACCCATGAATCCTCGCGCCGCCTGGAGCGTGCTGACGTGGCTAGGAGCTGCGCTCGTGCTGGCTGGCGCGCTCACAGCCCTCCTCGGCGACGTCGAGGTAGTGCGTGATCATGTGGCTGTAGACCTCCCCTACGCGACTGTGGAGTACATGCCCCCCGGCAACTACACGAGGGTTAAGGCGGTCCAGGCGAACTACACGAGGCTTAAAGTGCAGCTGGCTGGCGCGCCGGTGGAGGCAGTGCTCGAGCTGCCCCCACCCCCGGGGGAGTGCCTGGAGGTAGTGAGGTGCCTCGGGCTCGCGGCTGAGGGCGTCGTGGGGAGCGGTGCCCTGGAGGTGTGGCTCTACGGCCTTGTGCACGGCGCGTGGAGGAGGCTCACGAACTTTACCGTTCAGGTCCCACAGCTAACGCCGGGCAAGCCCACGTTTAAGCAGTCGATAATCCTAGCTCCTAACGCTACAATCCTAGTGTGGGGGCACCTGGAGGGCTCAGAGGTGAAGGTGAGCATGGAGTCCAAGGGCGCCATCAAGGTGCCCGTAGCCGTGGAGGCGGTGAAGGTGGTGTTGAAGCCCCAGCTGCGGGGGCGGCTGTGGCTGAGGCTCATGGTGACGGATCACTGCACCATCAGGTACGTCTTGGAGCAGCCCGTGATGAAGTCCGGCGTGGCCACGGACCGCGTCTACCTGCCCTATGTAGACCGCGTCGACGTCACACCCCTCCGCGCTGCTCTGGCGCTGATAGGCATCGGGAATAGCTTAGCGTTGTTAGGGCTCTACGGCCTCGTGAGCTCCCAGCCCGAGCGGTGACCTCGAGAGGGTTAACCGCCCCTCGGGGCCAGCCAGGTAGATGTAGAGCTCATTCAGCACCTCCCTCCCCAGGAGAGGCCTCCTGGCCAGCGGGTGGAGGTATACCCTGGTGAGAGCGCTCCAGACCCCGCAGATGCTCACGCGGGCCAGGGCCGGGGCTAGCCGCACAGGCAGGTAGCCCCCGTGGAGCGCGTAGACATCCTCGTCCAGCTCCACCAGCCTCAGCTCAAGCTCATCCCACAGCTTACTCGTGAGCAGCAGCGTCCCGTCAAAGCCCGTGTCGAGGTATAGGAAGATCTCCAGGCCGCGCCCCGTAACCGGATTCTCGAGCAGCACTTTAACTCGAGGGGCTGGCGGCCGCCTAGCTGCGTCGTAGCTCTCGGAGCAGCTCATCAGCCC
>QMRZ01000246.1 GCA_003649495.1 Thermoprotei archaeon
CTACTGCAACTGAGCGACGTGCGCACCTGGGAGGAGCTTAACCCGGGTGGCCACATAGCGCTTGCTGATGAGAAAATCCTAGACGTGAGTAGCTTAAGGGTGCAGGATAGAGTGGCAGGGAAGTTCTTCACGGTTAAGGCGGGTGTGGCCCTCAGTCAAGGCGATTTAGACATGCTGAAGAGTTGGTTAAGCAAGTATAGTTGGGAGGAAGGTGAGGACCTCATCTTCAATATAGCACCTAATTATGCAAAAGCCTATCTAAACGTCTTCAATACGCAAGAGTTAAGAGCTCAGGCACGCGAGATGTTGGGCTCTATCCTTTTCGAGGGTGTACTGCGGAAGGCATGGATAGTAGTAGGAGACCCTGGCATAGGTAAGAGCGTGATAGCTGATGCGCTAAAGTGGGCGCTTGGTGACTTAGCTGCCTCGATAAGCCTTGAAAGACTATTCGGGAGAGAGAATAGGCTAGTGAGTGGCGAGCTCGCGGGTAAGTACGTAAATATAACGAGTGAGAGCCCCGCTCAAATGCTCAGGGCTGTGGAGTTCTTCAAGCAGCTTACAGGTGATGAAATCCTCTACGGAGAAGTGAAGTATAGAAGGCCCTTCAGATTCAGGAATAGATGTAAGCTAATCACGTTCGCTAATGAGCTACCCCTATTCTCTCACATAGATGATGCTGTGCTCGAGAGGCTCTACGTAATAGAGAGCGACGGGAGACCGCCTGAGAGGCCCGATCCTAGCTTAAGGCTCAGGATAAGGGAGAGAGAGTTGAAATACGTGTTCATGCACGTGCTTTGGTGCTATAAAGAGCTGGAAGAAAGAGAATTTAGGCTAGAGCACGCGCCAAGTAAGGAGTATGTTAGAGAGCTGTTAGTGGAGAGAGCCACCTTACTCTCAGATTTTGTAGAGGAGGAATGCGAGAGAGGGGAGGGTTTCATGGAAAAAGGCACCAGGCTTTATGAGGCATACCTAGAGTGGTGCAGGGGAGCAGGCGTGACTAAGCCCTTAGGTCGTAATACGTTCTACGCACAGCTGAGGTATATGGGCTTCAAGTCTATCATGAAGGATAAGACTACCTATTTCATGGGCCTAAGGTTGCGTAGAAGCCTCGAGGCCCCCCTCTTCTAATCGCATATTTGGAGGCTCAAAGGTCCTGATGGAGGCTCACTAAATAGTGAGGAGGCTCCCTCATTTTGTATTTAGTAAGGGAGTTCAGGGACTTTTAAAAATAGGAATTTGCTGTAAAATCCGTTGGAGCATTAGAAGAAAAGGTCATTCTTAAAACTCCATTTTCTCCCTTAACAAATACAAAGAGCTGTTCCAAATGTAACATTAGGCACTCATAACGTTACACTTTTCTCTCTACTATAACTATTATTGCGATGAAGAAGCTACAGCTTGCTCTCAGAGCTTGCAAGGGGCGGCTGTGGAATGAGGCGATAAGGTTCCTTAGGCAAAATTTTGAGTTTATCCCAACACAGTTTGTGCATGTGGTCATGGAAAAGGGAGGGAGCTTTCATACTGCGCAGCGCTATTTGTATATTGCAAAACAGCTAGGCCTCGTAAAGGTTGTTAGGCGACGTGGCCGGCTACCAATCTATCGCTCCGAGCTTTATTGTGATACGTCTGACCGTCTGAATGCATTTACAGCTCAGACACGCAGAATTGTGGGCGTATGTCCTGAGCATGGGGAGCTCACGAGAGAGGAAGTGTTCGAGGATGAGGTGCGTGGCATCAGGCTCCTCAAATGTATTTATTGTGGCAGCATAGTGCGACGTATGATTGATATATAGACATACGTATCAATCAATCAATCGCGCTTCATAAGCCTGTAGAATGCTAAGTAGCTCTTTGGTGCTTTGGGAAAGCGTTCATACATGCCTCTAAGCTCTCCTCTCGCTAGCAGCTCGCCTAATTTCGTCTTCTTAATGCTTGGGTCCTCCCAGTAGCGTCTAACAATTGCTATTAGCTGCTTTCTCGCGGCTTCATACTCCTCTTTGGTCACCTCACCTACCTCTTTATTGAACAACCACGCTGCGTAGTAGGCCACGAGGTCAGGTCTATGGTATATGCGCCCCTCTCTCTTAGCTCTGAGAAGGCCGTAACGTGTGCGCTGCGCTATCTGTAGCCTCTCATAACTTGAAAACCAGCTCTTTATGAATAGCCAGAGCTCACGCATCAAGGGATCCTCTATTGCTGGTTCTCGTGCAAAGTCTATGAGTACACCTTGCTCCTCCATTATGCGCCTAAGCAGATTAAGGGCCTCGAGCGGGCTGGTTGCTCGATAGAACCGCGTCAAATCATACATTACTATTATTTTAATAGACTCACGCTTGCAGAACTCGAGCATTTCCCTAAAAACTGGCCTCTCTAGTGGGGCTACGCTACCGCTTACTTCCTCCTCAAACACTTTAACAACCTCATAACCGCGCTCTTCGCAGTAGCGTAAGACCTCCTCTAGCTGCGACTTAGGATTTTGCTCATCTGTGCTTACTCGTGTGTAGACTAC
>QMRZ01000247.1 GCA_003649495.1 Thermoprotei archaeon
CCTCGCGGCGTACACCGCGGTGAGGTCCGACAGCCTCAGGAGCTCTAGGAGGATCCTCCTCTCCCACCCCCTCCTCTCCTCCTCACTCCGGGCGTAGAGCAGCTTGCCCTCTCTAAGCACCCTGGCCACGAGCCCGGGGTCCGCCTTGTTAAGCACTACCACGTCGACCTTGTCGGGGGGCACGCCCAGCTCCTCAGCGAGCTCCAGGGCTAGGGCGACCTCCTCCACCACGCCCACATCATCCCTAGGGAGGAGGACGGCGAAGTCATAGTCGCTGTCCTCCCTGGCAGTCCCCCGAGCCCTACTCCCGAATAAGTACGCCAGCACCACGCCGCGCCGCTCAAACACCCTGGAGAGCCGGTCACGGAGGCTCGGCGGATCTATGCCCCGCTCCTCAGCTGCCCTAGCCAGCGCCTCGATGAGCCCGGCTACGCGGGGCAGGAGCCCTTCTACGATTTCCCCCAAGTCCTCCCTGCCCAGCTTCCCGTAGGCGCGTGCTAGCACGCTCCTGGTGGCGGCCACCTCCCTGACTAGCTCCTCGTGCTCCCTGCTGAGCAGGCCAGCCTCCCTGAGCGCCACGCCCAGGCCAGCGTAGGTGGAAGGCTTCCTCAAGCCAAGGTCGGCCACAATCATCGCCATCGCGTCCAGCACGTTCTGCAGCACGGCGTAGAGCTCCCAGCGGAGCGCTGATAGCTCAAGCCAGCCCCTAGGCACTATGCTCCTATCCCTCCTAATCCCGCTGGCCGCCTCGGCCAGCACGCCTCTAATTTCCATAGAGCATTAACTGCCTTCAGGCCTATAATATGCACGCTGAGCTCGCTAGCGGGCCTGCTCACTCCTAAGCCTCCTGAGGAGCTTGAGGCAGCAGGGCTCCTCCTCACTCAGGTAGAGCTTCTCGACCACGGGCAGCACCTTGGCAAGCTCGCTACACATCCCACAGGCCCTCAGCCCCCTCTCGTGCAGCATGCAGAGCCTAGCCTTCAGCCTAGCTATCACGGGGTCATGCCTCATGCTGACCGGGTCCCCATCCCCCAGTTCCTTTATCCTCTCCTCAATCCTCCTAGAAACCTCCTCAATCTCCCTCATTATCCTGTTAAAGTCCATACCCGCCTTAGACTACTGGGCTAAACGAGTTAATAAGGGTTTCTAACAGCCTATAGCCGCTTAAGTAGCGCGTAAAAATATTTCCTTCGAGTCTCGCGCCTCAGAGGCCATCCACGGGAGCGCCTCCAAGCAATCACAATAGGATTCTTGAAGGGCTAACGTGGCAAAAGGGTAAAAACGCCTCTTTAGAGGCGTTTATTGAGAGGCTGCCGTGGAGATTAAGCTGAGGATACTCGAGGCTATTAAAGCCCACGTGGATAGGCCTGACGTGTATATTGAATCAACTGAGGTAAGAGCTCACGCTGAGCTCGCTGCCAGGTTCCTAGGGGAGGGGCTGAGGATGGCGGATAGAGACCCTGTACAGGCCTGTGAGAAGCTGTATAAAGGGCTGAGGAGGCTGTGAAGGCACTTACGCTAAAACAATTGGGCGATATAGCTAGGCGCGTCCGGGAGCGTGGCAGGTGGAGGGCAGACGACTTCTTCGTGGCTGTCAGCGAATTGAGGCGAGTATACGGCGATGATATTAGGAGGTGGTGGGATGCCGTGTGTAATCTCCACGTTTGGGGCTACGAGGCGAAGGCAACTAAGCGCTACGTAGAGGAGCGCATCGAGGATGTGAAGAAGCTAGTGGAAATAGTTAAGAGTCTTGAGGGTTAGTGAATGGAATCCAGCTCAAGCCTTATGGTGTGTAAATGCGGTCTTTATCACTGCCCAAAACTTGGAGTACGCCTTCGCTTAAGCGCTGCGCGTGGAGGCGGTAAGTTGATGAGCTATGCTCTAGGCGTAGCCTCACAGCCCAGCCTTAGCGCCATGGGCTAGAAGCATTCGGCGTGGCTGTGGTGGCGATGCTGACGGGTGCTCACCGGTCTACGCGCTGCCAGCCTGCCTGAGCACTCTCCTCGCGTACTCTAGTAACCACTCGGCGTGTGGCAGGTCCATCTTCACCTTATCAATACCGTACTTGGCCTCGTGGAAGCCCCAAACGTGCACATCATAGGCTACCGCCCACGCGAACTCCACCCTAGCCTCACCAAGCTTCTTAGCTAGAGACCTGGCGGCAGAGCCGAGGAGCCACGTATCCCACCTCCCCCTCCTCTCCACAGCCTTTAGCTCGGGGACTTTGAGAGCCTCAGCTAGGGCCTTTATACACTCCTCAACAGCCTTGTACAGCTTCTCCGACGCCTGGACAGCGTCTCCACTAGCCACATACTCCCTCGCCTCGCCGAGGAACTTCTCAGCTAGCTCCAGCCTAGCCTCAGCAGCATCGCGGGGGTCCAGCTTAGAGGCACGGGAGAGAGCACTGATCAGGAGATCCACTAAGTCTAAGCCCTCCTCTCTAAGCCTCTGAATGAGCCTTCGGGGTATATACACAGCAGTGCCGCTCATCCACTATACC